>JAEZKL010000007.1 GCA_023415475.1 Bacillota bacterium
CCATAATATATGCCTCCTTAAGCTGCTTATTCTTCAATTAATTCATTCAGATTATCCTTGAGGTTTCTAAAATAGATTCCTGTCTTTCCTGTGATTACTACTCTGGCTACCGTCATGAGCAAATCGATCTCTGCCGGTATCATCTGATAAGAATGAAGCAGAAAAAGACTTGGTCTTGAATTGTCTGAATTATAAAGCCGGAGCGAGCTGGTCAAATCATTTACCAAGTCATTTAACTCTTGTACATAACCGTGTTTTGCCTCGCTCAGTATAATCAAATCCACCACTACCTGATTTATCTTCAGATACTCATATGCTTTCAATACATCTTTTATAATTCCCGCCTCCTCAATGGAGTTTACTTTCAATAACAGGATTGGATTATCACCCGATACTCCAAAGCGCCAGAGGAAACTCTGATTCTTATAATTTCTTCGAATGTTCTCGTAAGGTCCCCTAAAATGCCTTGAAGGATAGTAAATAGGACTGATCATATCCTGAAAAGCATTAATCTGAGCTCTTGTAATCTCAAGATATTTAAGTTCAATCTTCTTCTGAAGCTTGAACTTCTCAAATATATCATCAATATGATATACCTTCCCCAGCTCCTGACCGATCCGGATTGCTTCCTCCTTACTGCTGCAGACTCCGGTAATGAAGGAAATACTTGCTGTTTTCCCTTCTTCCACCGATATTGTCACACGCAGACTCATGATCGGATCATTACAGAAGCCTGCCTGATTCGATAGCGGTATGCTGTCGGTTACTGAGATTGGATTCTCAGGGGTATTATTTCTACCCAGGAATCTTAATCGGTCATTCTCATATTCCATACGTCTGCATGGCTTCATCTCTGACCTTATCATGTGAAGGATATATGGGTAATTCGACTTCTTTCCGCTTCGTCGTCTTGATAGAAAGATTTCCTGCTCGTCCAAATACTCACTCTCAATAAATAATTTATTGAAAGCCGGATGGCTTATCTCTGCCAGATGCGTATCACCTACCACCTCAAGATAGCTGGTAAGCTCGAACACCTTTACCTCCTTACTGTGATTCGTTAAGGTTATCTTTCGAATCTCAATATTATTAATCGAATCCAAGCTGATTACTGTTTTGGTTGAGACATCTTTATCCCTGCGCTTTATTTCAGCCTGATGCGGTGAGAAGATAACCTGATATATGTCCGGTTCTTTCTTAGTAGGATGGTAGGTGGTGCTCCACATGTTCCCGCTTCCAACGTCCTTGACATAGATATAGTTGCCCGTATTCGCATAAAGATCTGCTCTCCACCGATAAAGCATCATATCCTTGTAGCAGCTAAAGCCATCACCGTCTGAGGTGATAAGCAGGGAATATTTATTATTGGATAGATAGTTAGTGACCGGTACACTAGGTGCTACGCAGTTAACATAACGATTACTGTATTTCTCCTCACGAAAATACACCTTGCTGATTTTAATAGTATAGCCTCGTTTTGCAATGGATATCAGATGACTCTGTCGCTTTTCCTCCAGTAGTGATTCTGGCGCCTTGATCATTACATCTGAATGGAAACGGTTACGCATGATCCCATGATTCAGGTAATTATTGATTGCTACCAGATTCATTCCCTGATGGTGCGCCATAAAGGATCTGACGATACAATAAGGCGTCATTTCCTCAGCATCCGGGCTATTATAATCAATCGCCTCATAAAAGCCATAGTCTCCGTACATACCGAGCTCCTTCAGTCTTCTTAGGTTAGCAAAGCCTTCGTCCTTCGCATATTCTAATGCCAGCATTGTAGCATAAGGAGTTACTACCAGAGAATTTCTGCGAACCGGCTGTAATCGAAGCTTCGGAACACCGAAGGCTTTATATTGATAATTGGCATTCAGGTCAAAGCGATAATATTGCGATTCAGAGATACCCCAGGGTATGTTCATCTCCTTTGCATATTTCATATGCTGAAGTACTGCTGCCATAGAAGTCTCGGCGTATACCGAACCCTCATATTCTTTCAGCACCAGATTCGGCATCAGATATTCAAACATCGATCCGCTCCAGGATACAAAGCAGGGAATGCCATTCACCATAGTAAGAGGTCTGCCTAGCTTATGCCAGTGCCTCTGTGGAATAGCACCGCAGGCAACAGCCAGGAAACTGGTCAGTGCCGATTCGGAAGCCATCAAATCATAGCAGCCTCCGTCCAGTGTATGAGAGGATACATGGTAGCCGATATGAAACAGCATTCGTTTCTCGTTATATAGGAACCGAAAATCAGCATTTGCCAGTAAGCAATCAATCTGATTACATAATTGTTTTATCCGTTTCTGGATGACTAAGGCATATTTATTTTCTCTTTGTACTAATTGCTTTAAGGTAGGCTGGCTGGAGAAGCTTTCACCCTTCAGCTTTAGATAGCCTGCCTCCTCGACAATTCTCTCGATCTGATCCGCCAGCTCCCGCATCCAACGCGATTTCTTCTCAACTTTATACTCACTCTCCTGTAGCTCGTCCCAAATATCTGTCACATCCTCAAGGAATTCATCGATCCTTTCATAATGATCCTTCAGACTGCCTTCATAATCACTGAGCTGCATGGTCTTCTTTAGTTCCCTGCGAAGCTCTTCCGGGAATATCGGTCGTTCCAGCTGATCTAACAAGCCCTGTTTCAATGCAATCAGGTGCCCGAAGAAATTACCGCTGTCTACGGTTGAGATATAAGCCGGACTTAGCACCTCTAATGTTTTGATCTGGTACCAATTGTACAGATGGCCCTTCCATTTTGTCAGCTTCGACACCGAACTCATCAGATTCTCTATTGATGTGAGGGTATCGCTTAGCGTCTCAAAACCTAGGTCCCTGGCCGTAAGAATGGATAGAAATTGCAACCCGATATTGGTTGGGGAGGTCTTCTCACTGACCTTCTCTACCTTGGCTATCTGATAATTGTCCGGACAAAACCAATTGTTTTCTTTCGTTGATAACTCCTTGAAGAATTGCCAGGTTCTTCGCGAGGTGTCCAGAAGCAGCTCCCTATCATCCTCCTTAATCTCCTCCTGTTTTCTCTCCTTCGGCTGGCTAAAGCGGTAAGAAAGATAGTATGCCAGCCCCCACCAGATTGAGGTAACCAGATAAATCAGTCTGCCAAATACCGAAACCTCCCTGGTCAGCATGAGGAGCAATAATGCCACAGCGGTGAGGACCGAGCTCCACATTGTCAGAAAATATCCCCTGCGGGTATTGATAATCGAGGAATCTACAGCTTCTGCCGTATTCCAACGAAGCAAATTCCTTCTACTGATGAACAATCGAAACAGGGTTCGAACCATAGCATCAGTTGCTATATAAGCCCGATACGGTGTAATTGCTAATTCAAACAAAGCCCTCAGAAACAGAAGGGCAAGCTCCTTCGATAATCCCTTATATACAAGAGCAAGCTTCGGTCGATACAGCTTCTGTTTTAAAATACCGAAAAGTAATATTGCAAGATTAAAGACATCACTAAAGAAGACCAAGGGTACCCATAGAAGAGGTGCCACCGGGAGGAATGCCAGATTGATGAAAACAAGTAATACCTTACTTAACGGGACCAAACTACGCCGCAGGTTATCAAAGATCTTCCATTTCGCAAGACCACATAAGCTTCTGCCCTTAACAATATTATTGCGGAATAACCATGGAAACAGCTGCCAGTCACCACGGATCCAACGATGCTCCCTCTTGGCAAAGGCGATGACACTATTCGGGAAGCTATCCATAACCTTAGCACTACTGGAGAAAGCTGTTCTTGCATAACAGCTTTCCAGGAGGTCATGACTTAAGACCTTATTCTCCGGAATTACATTATGCAGTAGCCGATGAAAGGCTTGTACATCATAAATACCTTTACCGATATAAATTCCTTCCCCGAAGATATCCTGATAAATATCTGATATGGCTGTAGAATAGTATACTAAGCCGGATTGTCCTCCGAAGATTTCAGCAAAGTGACTTCCGCTTCGGTCAGCAATGTGATTCCGGACAGAAGGCTGTATAATTACATAACCCTCCTTTACTTTATTCACAGAAGGATCAATAACCGGATGATTCATAGGATGGTCGATGAGTCCGACCAGCTTGGCGGCATTATCCCGTATCAGATCCGTATCCGCATCCAGGGTAATCACATATCGAAAGGTGGTGAGCAGATCCATATCGCATAATATAGTGGAGAAGCTTGTCTCCTCCTTCTTTACACCGCTCAGCAGATAATTAAATTCCTCCAGCTTTCCTCGCTTTCTTTCCCAGCACATATAGCATTTTTCCGATCCATTCCACTTGCGATGACGAATAAAAATCGAAAAGATCGGATGCTCTGCCGGATAAAGTATATTTAACTCTTCTACACGACGAAGGAGTTCTTCCTCAATCTCCTTATCCTCAGGCAGGAATTGCTCCGTGGCATCCTTATAATCAGCCAATAGAGCAAAGTACAGATTCGTTTGCCGGTTCGCCAGATAATGCTTCTGCAGCCGGTCGAGATAGGATAGACCTTGCCCCTTTGTCGATATGATAACAGGCATGATAATAAAGGTACGGGCTGAATCCGGAATCTGGGAAAGATAGTCCATGGAAGGAATCTTCTTCACAAATATATTTCTGGTGAAGATAAAATTAATCAGTTCCAATGCAATCCCTATAATTAAAGGTAAGGCTGCAATTATGATAAGCAGATTATAAACCATACTCTCTATACCATAATACCGTACAGCACAGAACAGTAAAGCACTAATTCCAAATACCAGCAGAAACAGCGAAGTAAAGTAAAGCATACCTTTTCTGCTCTTCTTATCCAGATTAACAGGCTCCGGTTTATTCCGAAGCTTCGTCGTTAAGATCCGGTATCCTTTTCCAAGCAAATATGCACCGACATGATGAGAGCAGTTCAAATGCTCCCTACCTTCAGCAGCAAGTGAAAGGCAGACGTCTGCAATCATCTCTTCTTTCATCTTGTATCTGGAAGCCAGCTTCACAATAACCTGTCGATACATTCCTTTACTTTCCGTGTCAAGTTTTAGATAAACACCCTCCGGATCCTTGGAAAGGATAGCCTCCAGATAGGAATAGCGTTCAAAGAATGTGACAGCATCTACTTCATTCACCTCTCTGAGACTAACAATCAGAGCTCTGATCTCTGCTTCCAATCGGGCTTCAATCTTGCCTTCTCCTATAATGACATGGCTTGGTGTGATACGCCTCTCTGAGTCCCTGAAATGATAATCCAGATATCTTTGGATAACCGCCTCATCAGCAGATATATTCTTTAAGAGGTAGATTACTTGAGCATGAAAGGAGTAATTGTGTTTACACTCCTCCTCCAGATCGGAGATCAGTGACATAGGTTCTATCGCTCCCCGACCATTACCCTGCAATCGGTTAATAAACCGATCGGCCTTGGATTTTACTCTAATTACCTGGATAACCTCCTGTGATAATTCAATGACTCCCTCCAGCAGACAGAAGCCAAAAAGCTCAGGCAACACCCATATCTCCTTCTCTGTCAAAGGAATGATCTGTTGATATGCAGTCAGCATAACATGTATATTATCATCATTCAGATGTCCATTGCATAGTTCTACAATTGTCTTTGCTACGATATAAATCCTTGGAAATCCCTTGTTTTCTCCGCTTCTCAATATCGGAAGAAGTTCATAGCTGGTACCGGATGCCCTAAACTTCTTTATTTCCCGATACAGCATCTGATAATTATCAAATAGCCATCGTGCCGCTGGGATCAACGTAATAATATCCGTTGATTGTTCGGAGATATTATCACGTATCTGATTTAATCTTTTATAAGCAATCTGGTTGTTCTTATCCAGAATCGAATTATATCTTGTCAGTTTTACATCCATATGGCCGGAGGCAAGCTCTTTCATCCGCTGCTCCCAGTCTTTCGCTCCCAAATCATTCAAAGTCATTGTAATGTCCCTTTCCTGATAACATATCTACTTCGTAGACTGACGCTTTTTATATTAAAAAGCAATGCAATATTATATTATGCCATTTTTGCAAATCTTATTAGTGTGAAAATAAAAAACGATTTTCGCACTAATAAGTTGATTGTTCCTGCGCTACCAAAGTGTAAACCGTCTCGCATGTGAGACGTTGCATACTTGGCACAAACTAATTCATAGAATAGACATGTTATATGGTTAGAAAAGGAATAAAAAGGGGCTGTTTTAAAATGTAAGGTATAATGCAGGAAAGGCCAACACGCATCCCTCACACACAGGTTGCCTGACATCTTATTGTTTTGTATGCCATTATCAAACAAAAAATGTTTGCTTCTGTCATACAAAACAACAATCTGTCCGTCAAACAGTGTATTATGGGATG
>JAEZKL010000082.1 GCA_023415475.1 Bacillota bacterium
TGCTTCTTCCATACTAGATGTAAATACTGCATCGACAGATGTAAAACGGAAGAGGTTAATTTTATAGAAAAGGAGAAGGGACATTACGTGGCATGTCATAGAGCCGATGAATTAAAGCTCCGTGGAATTATCAACGAATAATTCATTGCTACAGGGACCTAAAATACGAATATGAAAAAAGAATTAATTGTGTTTATTGACAGCGGAGATACCTTGATTGATGAATCAACCGAGGTGAAAAATGTGATGGGAACCGTTCTTAAGGCTCAGATGTTTCCGGGTGCGGCGGAGGCTTTGGTTAAGCTTTATGATAACGGTTATACCATAGCTCTTGTAGCGGATGGCACCAAAACCTCCTTTGATAACATTTATCTTACGAATGGATTGGATTATTGCTTCAGCGCAAAGGCGATTTCCGGGGAACTCGGACAGGAAAAACCCGCACCAATCATGTTCCAGTATGCTATGAAGGAGTTAGGATTAACGGATAACGATAAGTATCGTATTGTAATGATTGGAAATAACCTTAAAAGGGATGTTGTTGGAGCGAATAGAATGGGTATCGTCTCGATACTGGCCAATTATAGTCCACGTTATGATATGAACCCTGTTAATCAGGAAGAAACACCAGATTATATTCTGGATGCTCCGGATAAGTTGTTTGAGCTTATAGAAGATTTGGAGCTTAAGTTAAAGAATAAGAAAAAATTAAAATGAACGGATAATATAGTAAACTGAAAACAATCGGAAGAGAGAGGTAGGATGTGCCTAGGAAAGCACATACTGAATGAGTATGACGGATCGTGAACTGGCGTTAAAATATGCGCCGCATCTTTATTTTGATAAGAATGAACCTTTTACCATTGACCAGATTGGTTATGACATTGTTAGAGCTTCCGGTAGAAGCAAATCCTTTGAGAGGGATATCTGGATTGATACGGATAAAGTAGCATTTGTGATTGAATATCAGCTTTATTATGATTTTGATATACAACATATGTATGACTTGGAGCATTTTTGGGTCTATGTCGGACACGATGGAAGTGTGGTAGATGGAGAAGCAAGTGCTCACGGCAGCCATATGAATTGTTTCCAATATAATCGGGTCTTAGAAGAAGAAACACATATTCCGATCTACATACAGCCGGGTAAGCATGCAGTATTTCCGGATGGAAAGCTCTTCAGACTATTTAGTGATGTTGATGTGGTCTGCCATAAATATGCAGGAACCGCAGGGTTGCTCATAACAAAGCTGTTTCAAGGAGTTCTGCATAAAAATTCCTACATAGATTATCAGGTATGTAGTTATATCAGAGAGAACTTCTCATTTCACCCAACACTGGAATATGTTCCTGTCCGGTTTGACGAAGAGCTTCTGGTAACCTGGGATGAGCTATATCGGATTATTCCGTTGAGAATTGAGCAGCTACTGAAAAAGCTGGGGATCAGCAGTGTTTAATCATGCTGCTACCGATCTGATCTGGGACATAGGATAAGATTACAAATTGAAAGAAGAGGTTTCCATGGTTAAGAAAATAATACTTGTATTTAAGACACACTTTGATATCGGCTTTACTGATTTGTCCAGCAGAGTAATCGATAAATATGCCGACTCCATGCTGAAGGAAGTAATTGAAACCTGTAAAGCAACCCGGCATATGGGCCCGCTTAAGTATGTGTGGACGATGCCTTCCTGGCCTCTTAAGATTATAACGCAGCGGTGTAACGAAGCTCTAAAGAAAGATCTGGAGCAGCTGATTGATGGTGGACAGATTGTATGGCACGCATTGCCATTTACCTCTCATACGGATTTTTGCAGCGCAGAGGAGTTTATCGAAGGGTTACGGTTTGGTCGTGAATTATCGAAGCAATATAACAAACCCTATCCAATCGCGGCGAAAATGACCGATGTTCCGGGACATGGAATTATGTTACCTCAGATTTTGGCAGGAGCAGGTGTTAAGTTCCTGCATCTTGGCTGCAATGAATTTGCTACCCCCCCTAAGCTTCCTTTTCTGTTTCAGTGGCAATCACCCGACGGAGAACAGGTACTGACAATGTACAGTAAGGGTGGATACGGTACATCACTGCTGCCGCCGGAGGATTGGGAGTACCCGGTGTGGATGTCACTAATGCAGACACAGGATAACTGCGGACCGCAATCAGTAGAAGTAATACATAAATTGGTTAAGGATGTTAGAAAGAAATATCCTGAGGTGGAGATTGTCTGTGGCTCCTTGGATGATTTTTATAAGGAGCTGATAAATTACGATTTATCGAAGCTTCCGACAGTAACCAAGGATCTTGCGGATACTTGGATCCATGGGATAGGAGCATATCCTAAGGAAGTCGGTATGGTGCGTGAAGCCAGAGAAGAGATTAAAAGACTTCAGGCGCTTCGGATGAAACAACAACTTGAAGCTAAGCATGAGGCTGAGGACGACTATAGCACATTAATGGAACAGTATTTCGAAGACATCAACCTTTTTGGAGAACATACCTGGGGAGCGGATGTTAAGACGTGGCTTGGTCCGCAACGAGTTTATCAGAAAAAGGATTTCCTGAAGGATAAACAAAATAGTAACTATAAATATATGGAGCAATCCTGGCAGGAACAGCGAGACAGAGCAGTAAGCAGCACACAGACAATCCGTAAGGTAAAGCTGCTTATTGATGGGAAGTGCGATAATGAGATATCCTTATTTAATCCCAATAGTCTTGCATACACCGGCTGGGTGACTCTTAAGTATTTGGATAGGGATTTATCTGCCTGCAGCATCAGATGCGAAGGGAAGTTACTTCCGGTGACGAGCATTGATGGCGAATGGTCCTGCTTTGTAACTGAGCTGCCACCCTTTATTACGGTTCCCCTTCACATAACGGAAGGAAACGATTATAAAGGAGCGCTTTCGGTAAGTAATTCAAGACAGAAGATAGTAGTTGAAAATCATCGTTACCGTCTGACCTTTTCAGAGAAGACAGGAGAGGTTACCGAGCTCTATGATAAAGAATTGGCATCGGTTCTGTTGCAGCAGAACAAGGATAGGTCAGTATTCTCCTATCAATATGATCGTTATGGAATCAAGGATGTAACAAAGTATCTCAGGGATTATGCCTACCGCTTTTCGGTATGGGGAATTCAAGATTATGGAAGAGAGGCTTATCCGGAATGTGAGCATAGGACCTATTATCCCAGCTTCCGGCATTATTCTGTTAATCTTGATACCTTGACATTATGCTATGAGAACGGGGAGAGCACCGAAAAATACGGAGACGCCGAGAAGGTGTTGCTTGAGATAACATTACCTCCGGCCGGAGATGAGATTTTTCTTAGTGTTAGATTACAGAATAAAAGAGAAACACCCTTCATCGAGTCGGGATCCTTACTCTTTCCTGCCGAAAGCAGGATGAAGGATTATCGGGTGAATAAATCCAATACAGTTCTTAACCCTGCAACCGATATCGAGGACAATGCAAATCATGTGCTATATTGTCTTGAGAATTATATTTCGGCTGCAGATGGACAAAATGGTATCTGTATTATCACTAAGGATACCCCTCTGGTTGCATTAGATGAGACCGGAATTTATAAGTATAGGCAAAGCTATACCACTCCGGAGGAGCCAGTCATGTATTTTAATCTTTTCAATAATATGTGGGGCACTAACTTTCCGCAGTGGATTGGCGGAGATCTAAGCTATCGCTATATATTATACGGCTTCCGGCAGGATCAGTCAGCGTATAATCAGGAGCGAGCAGTGATGCTGCAGGAGGGAATCGAGTTAACCGGATGCAAACTGGATAAAGACTGTCTCGGGCTCCCGCAGCATATGCAGCTCATTAATGTAAGAGAAATCGGGGAAGAGATGATTATCCGGCTCAAGGATTTATCGGGAAGGTTAGAGACCCGAAGACTTCGGGTTGACGGGTATGTAATCGTACCGGTGAATTTAAATAATGTTGTTCAGGGGAGTGAAGTGCCGGAAATACTTGAATTCGAAGTGAAGCCTTATGGCATCCATTCCTTCCTGCTGAAGAAAATTTAAGTCTCTATCCGTTCGAGGGGAAGCATAGATGTTTTATAGACGCTCATTGCATACAAAAAGAATAGAAGAGAACAATAAGAAAATCGCATGGGAAGAACGATATAATAGAAGGGCAGGGATTTTAGATGAAATTGACTTATTACGGAACGGCTGCCGGTGAGGGTTGGCCGGGGATCTTTTGTAACTGTGAGATATGCAAGGAGGCTAAAAGACGAAAGGGTAAGAACATTCGGACAAGATCGCAGGCACTCATCAATGATGATTTATTGATTGACTTAACACCGGATACGAATATGCATAGTCTCGCATATGGTCTGGATCTGGAGAAAGTAGATCATCTACTGGTGACTCATAGCCATAATGACCACTTTCATCCGGCGGACTTGGAATTGCTTAGAGAACCCTTTGCCCATCATCGTGATTTATTTCATGTCTACGGTAATGATAGTGTGAAAAAGAGGATATGGTCCGAGGTTCCGAAGGTTGAGGAGGTAGAGGGCTGCTTTGCTTTTCATAAGGCAGAACCGTTCAAAAAGCTATTAATCAAGGACTATACTGTGGTTCCGTTGTTAGCCCTGCATGACAGAAGCGAAGAATGTCTTTTTTATGAGATTATTCAGGGAGATAAGGCGATGCTTTATGCTCATGATACCGGAGCGTTCCCTGCTGAGACGATGGATTATCTGGCGAATCATAAGGTTCACCTGGACCTTGTAAGTCTGGATTGTACTACGCAGAGTGAAGAAGACGGGAAGAATCATATGGGTCTTATCGATGCGGTGAAGGAACGTAAGCGTTTGATTGATCTTGGACTGGCAGATGATAGTACAAAATGGGTTGTGAATCATTTCTCTCATAATGGGGGCTGGCTTCATGATCGGATGGTAGAAGAGGCTGACAAGGTGGGCTTCCTGGTATCCTATGACGGTATGGTAATCGAGGTATAACCTTAATCAATTATAGAGTAGATAAAATAAAAGCCAGCGTAGCTGGCTTTTATTTTAGGATACCTCTTCCATGTAGTTAACACCATCCGCGCAATTCAAGGTTCCCAGAATTGCTGCATGAGACTGTTTCTTCGGTAGCTTAATGGTCATAAGTGCTGCGGTTCCTGCTTCATTCAGGGCATTCGATCTGGAGATCTCCATATCACTTACCTTAATATCCCGTTCTTTTAAGAATTCAATAAATTGCCCTACATAGGCCAGCTTCTCGAATTCAATATAAAGATTCATGACCTTCGTATCTGCCATAACCCTCTCGTCTAAATTATGCAATGCCGCCATAGCAACGAAGATCATGACACATCCGATGATTGCACCTGAATAGTATCCTATCCCAATCGCTAGACCAATGCAGGCCGCCGCCCATAAGCCGGCAGCTGTAGTCAGTCCTCTGACACGATTGTGCCCGGTTACAATGATTGTTCCGGCTCCCAGAAAACCTATTCCGCTGATTACCTGAGCACCCATTCTCGCCACATCACTCGTGCCATAAGTCACGGAAATATATTCATTTGTCATCATAACGAGAGCGGCTCCTAGACACACTAACATATAAGTACGAAAACCGGCCGGCCTTTTTTTTCGGCCGCGTTCCATTCCCAGTATCCCTCCACAGACTAGAGCCAATACGAGCCTCAGTGTTGTAATTTCGATATCCATTGCCATCAATTCTTCAAGCATTACTTTTACCCTCTTTCTGTCTACACTCATCGAAGCAATAGGCTAGTATTCGATCACCGAGAGCATAATTATAATCTTTTCTCACTCTGAATACTATCACATGCTAATTTCAGAAAGAAGGACCGGGCGATTTTCCTCAAGAGACTTTTTAGCTGCCTTTGCGATTAATACCGGTTGTAACCCATCGTTGATATTCACAGGTACTGCTGTGTCATTAATCACTGCCTGAACAAACAGGGACACTTCTTTAGAGAAGGAAGCCATGTAGCGTTCGAGGAAGAAGTATAACGGTTTTTCGCCCGTGATACCGGATGAAGTACTGAGAACTGCGGTAGAGCCTGTATCATTCGTAACTGCGATCTGACCCTTGGAACCGAAGACCTCCGCACGCTGGTCATAACCGTAATCTGCCTTTCGGGAGTTATCAATGACAGCAAGTGCACCATTCGCCAGCTTCATATTGATAATTGCGGTATCAATGTCGCCCACATCCTTGATAGCAGGATTTACTAGGGTAGTACCGCTTGCGTATACCTCGACAACATCGCTGGAGGTCAGATAGCGAACCATATCAAAGTCATGAATGGTCATATCAAGGAACATTCCGCCGGATACCTTTACATACTCAATCGGGGGAGCCTCAGGATCTCTTGAGGTTACCTTAACAATATGTACGTCACCAATTTTTCCTTCCGCAACTGCATTTCGGACTGCTTCAAAATTATGATCGAAACGACGGTTGAAACCAACCTGGAATTTAACACTGGACTTGCTAAGAGCCTCCATTACAGCCTTAATCTTCGATAAATCCTGCGAGATAGGCTTCTCGCAGAACACATGCTTATTCGCTTTAATTGCTTCTATCGCAATATCAGCATGCGTATCTGTTGAGGAACAGATAAGAACTGCCTGAATTTTGTCATCGAGCAGGATATTGTGGTAATCTGTATGGACATTCTGTATTCCTAAGCTATTTGCCCATGCAATGGTTGCATCATTCATATAGGGATCTGCAATTGCCGAGACCTTCGCATCCTTTACATGATATGTAATGCTTTCGGCATGTACTTTACCGATTCTTCCTGCACCAATAATACCGATATTTAGCATGATTTTAATTCCTTTCTTATTAATTGGTATGTTTTTGTTAATATGCTATAGATTATATCATGGTTATAACTACAATACAACTAAAAGATAATAAAAATATAGCCAAAACATATCAAAAATGACCATGACTTAACAATATATATTGATTTATTATCACAATATGGTAATATATATTTAGTAGATGATGCAATAGGTGATGTAAAGTAATGTCAAACTTGACACTACCATGCAATATAGGGAGGTTACCAAATGGGAATGAAGTCAATTCGGATCAAGCAGATGGAACAATATATCCTGGAACATGATCTGGTATCCATGGATGAATTACGAAACAAATTTAATATATCAATGAATACGGTTCGCTTAGATGTTGCTCAGCTTGTGAGCAAGGGAGCTATTCGTAAAGTGTACGGAGGGGTCTGCAGTAATCAGAAAGAGAATCTGGTCCCATTTGAAGAGAGACAGGCTAAGAATATACAGGGAAAAATAGCGTGTGGTATGGCTGCTGCAAAGCTTGTTGAGGATGGAGATATTATCTTCATTGATTCAGGAACCACAACGATGTATATGGTTGATTATATGAGGGAATACAGCTCGGTTACGGTAATAACCAACAATCTGAATGTAATAAACCGGGCGATAGCAATCCCCAATATTAATATGATCTGTCTGCCCGGTACACTTGAAAGAAAGACGAATTCCTTTGCCTCTGCAGATACGGTTCGTGCTCTGGAAAAGTATAATATAAACAAAGCATTCATGGCTTCTTCCGGAATTACTCATAATGGTATGGTAACCAACGCATCACCACTGGAGTATGAGATAAAGAAAGCTGCGATGGCCGGAAGTCATCAGAAGATTTTGATGGTTGACTCATCGAAATACGGTGAGAGTGGAATGCTCACCTATGCAAATCTGTCCGAGATGAAGACGGTGATCGTCGATGAGAATGTCAATCCGACACTGCTTTCTTTATTAGAGAAAAATAATGTGGAAGCGATAGTTGCACCGATCTCCCAGAATTAATTCCTGAAGAATGGTTGTTTTGATGGAATACTTATTTAGCGAATAGATGTTATGTTTACTCCCTGGGTTGGTAAGTGATTGTTACTAATCTGGGGATTATTTGTGCAATTACAATTGACTAACCGGGACAAATGTGGTAGATTATTGTTAAATGATTAGTAAGTTGATGATAAATCTTTGATTTATCGAAAAGAAAGGATAAGTTCACAAATGTCACTAGTTAGTATGAGTACTATTTTGTCAAGAGCGGAGAAGGAGAATTATGGAGTTGGCGCCTTCAGTGTAGCTAATATGGAGATGGTCATGGGAGCAATTCAAGCTGCAGAAGAATGCTCTTCTCCGATTATATTGCAGGTAGCTCAGGTACGACTGCCATATTCGCCGCTTGATTTGTTCGGCCCTTTGATGTTGGCAGCTGCGAAGAAAGCAAAGGTTCCGGTAGCGGTTCATTTTGATCACGGCTTGGAAATACAGGCTATACATGATGCTTTAGAGCTTGGGTTTACATCCGTTATGATAGATGCTTCTCATCTGCCCCTCGACCAGAATATAGAGTTGGTTAAGAAGGTAAAGAAGCTTGCGGATCGATACGGAGCTAGTGTGGAAGCAGAGGTTGGGCAGCTGGGAGGAAGTGAAGATGGTTCCGTTGATCATAAGATGTTCTTTTCGGATCCAAGGGAAGTTAAACTGCTGCACGAGCATACCGGAGTGGATGCAATCGCATTATCGATCGGTAATGCACATGGATTATACAAAGATGAACCAAAGCTTAAGTTCGGGATACTGGAGGAAACAAAGCAAATCGTACAGGTACCCTTGGTATTACACGGTGGCTCCGGCATCAGTGCAGAGGATTTCAGGAAGTGCATCCGGTTGGGAATTAGAAAGATAAACATCGCTACCGCGAATTTTCTATCCGTGGAAGCTGCTGCAAGGGAACACTGCAGAGAGGATAAACGAGACTATTTTAGTCTAAGCGCTGCTATGGTACAGGGAATGAAGAAAAATGTAATAGAACATATCAAAATATTTCAGAGTAACGAAAGAGCATGGAGGTAATATATTATGGGCTACATAGAGTTTGCTAAGGATAGACCGTTTGATCTTGTACTCATCGGTAGAGTAGCAATCGATTTTAATCCGGTGGATTATTACAAACCGCTTTCAGAGAGCACCACCTTCAAAAAATATCTTGGCGGTTCACCTGCCAATATTGCAGTGGGGATGGCGAGACTTGGAAGAAAGGTTGGGTTTATTGCAAAGGTATCTAACGATCAGTTCGGAGATTTCGTGACGGACTATTTTGCAAAGGAGGGTATCGATACCTCTCACATCAGCAGATGTAAGAACGGCGAGAAGCTTGGGTTGACCTTTACTGAGATTCTTAGTGAGACTCAAAGCAGTATATTGATGTATCGCAATGAGATCGCGGATTTGCAGCTGGAGACAGCTGATGTGGATGAGGATTATATCAGAAATGCAAAGGCAATCCTAATCTCAGGAACAGCACTGGCGATGAGTCCCAGCAGGGAGGCGGCCTTAAAGGCGATGCAGCTTGCAAAGAAGCATAATACGATAATTATCTTTGATATCGATTACCGTCCCTATAATTGGAAAAACGAGGATGAAATTGCAATTTACTATTCCATAGTAGCATCAAACAGTGATATAATCCTTGGCTCCAGAGAAGAGTATGATCTGACTCAGAGATTGACTGCACCTTATGAAACCGATAAAGAAACAGCAGCTTATTGGCATAGACAGGGAGCTAAAATTGTCGTGATTAAGCATGGTAAAGAGGGATCAACCGCGTATACGAAGGATGGCGGTCATTACGGAATTAAGCCTTTTCCGGTGAAGCTGCTCAAATCCTTTGGAGGTGGAGATGGTTATGCTTCCGCTTTTCTTCATGGCTTGTTCGAGGGTTGGGAAATACTCGACTGCCTGGAGTTCGGAAGTGCTTCAGCAGCATTATTGGTAGCCAGCCATGCCTGCTCTGAGGATATGCCGACAGTGGATAAAATCAAAAGCTTCATTAAAGAGAGCAAAGAGAAGTATGGCGATACGATTGCTTATAATGTGTGAAGAAAATAAAGAATTCATTATATAACGGGGGTAGTGTGAAGAAAAAGCATCTTCACACGGGAAGAGCTGCAAGGATGCAGAATGGAGGTTGTTATGTTAAATTATCTGGCTTTTAATGCAGAAGGAAAAAAGGTAATTTCCAGAGTTGACGGCTTCAATAAGGATATGCTGATGGACATTACCGTGTATCAAATGAAAAAGGGAAAGACCTATGTGTTCAATGAGGAAGATAAGGAAACAGCGTTTTTATTACTTGGTGGTTCTGTAGAATTTCATTGGGAAACAAGAATAGACAAAGCTAATCGTGAGAGTGTGTTTACTCAGGCACCTTATTGTCTTCATGTATGCAGAAATACTAAGGTTGCGGTGTATTCGAAAATGGATACCGAGCTACTGGTCCAATCCACTTATAATGAAAGAAGCTTTACCGGTCGTTTCTATGAACCGGAGGATTGTAAGATAGAATTAATGGGTGATAATCAATGGGAGGGTACTGCAAAGCGTGAGGTACTTACCATTTTCGATTATAAATCGGCACCTTATTCTAAAATGGTGCTTGGTGAAGTAATTACGAAAGCCGGTAGATGGTCGAGCTACATTCCCCACAGTCATACTCAACCGGAGGTGTATTATTATAAATTCGACAGACCTCAGGGCTTCGGTGCCTGTTTTATCGGCGACACGGCATATAAGGTAACGGATGGCTGTGCGGCGGCAATCAAGGGAGGCTTGACCCATCCACAGGTCTCGGCTCCCGGATATAACATGTATTACTGTTGGATGATACGACATTTGGATAATAATCCTTGGACGACACGGGATAATGATCCGGCACATGAATGGCTGTTGAAGGAGTAAAGGAGGAGCATATGGGTTATATAAAGATGACAGTTGGGCAAGCAATAGTTAAATTTTTAGATAATCAATACGTAAGCCTGGATGGAAGAAATGAGAAGTTTGTGGAAGGTGTCTTTACCATCTTTGGTCACGGTATTGTATGCGGTTTAGGTCAGGCGCTGGAGGAAAATCCGTACGGACTGAAAGTGTACCAGGGTAGGAATGAACAGGGTATGGCTCATGTGGCGGCTGGTTTTGCAAAACAGAGTAACAGAAGAAGAATCATTGCCTGTGCTTCCTCAATCGGACCGGGCGCAGCAAATATGGTAACCGCAGTAGCGGATGCTACGGCGAATAATGTACCGCTTCTGGTATTTACAGGTGATTCCTTTGCTACAAGACAGCCGGATCCGGTACTTCAACAGATCGAGCAGTTTCACGATGCGTCCATTACGACAAGCGATGCTTTTCGCCCGGTATCGAGGTATTGGGATAGGGTGTACCGTCCGGAGCAGCTGATGACTGCATTACTCAATGCGATGAGAATTCTTACAGATCCTGAGACCGCGGGCGGAGTATGCATCAGCCTTCCGCAGGATGTTCAGGGCGAAGCCTTTGAATTTCCCGATTACTTTTTTGAAAAGAGAGTTCATAGAATTCCCAGGCGCAGGCCGGAGGAAGAGGAATTGTCAGAAGCTGTCACACTGATCTGTCGCAAGAAAAAACCGATTGTCATCGTAGGTGGTGGGGTCAGATATTCCGAGGCAGGTGAGAAGGTTCTGCAGTTTTGTGAAAAATTCAATATTCCCTTCTCAGAGACACAATCCGGTAAAAGTGCGATTGCATCCTCTCATCCTCTGAATCTTGGTGGAGTCGGAGTAACCGGTAATTATTCAGCCAATGTCATAGCATCAGGAGCTGATGTTGTAATCGGAATCGGAACAAGGCTGTCGGATTTTACTACCGGTTCGAAGGAGCTGTTTCGTAATCCCGACGTAGAATTTGTACTGTTAAATGTATCAAACTATCATGCACAGAAGCTGGATGGACATTCGATTGTGGCAGATGCGAAGAGAGGAATTGAAGAATTAACGAAAAGTTTAGAAAAGGCTGCGTATCAATCGGGATATCAAAGCGAGATATCCGAAGCGAAGGAGTGCTGGGAACAGGAAATGAAAGCCTTAAACGGCAACACCTACGGCAGTGATTATCAGTCTCTTGTTAAGGCGAAGGAAGAAGGCATTGAAGAGGAATTTATAAAGGCAACCGGCGGAGTACTTACACAGACCGCGGCGATTGGAATTATCAGAGAGATGATTGAAGAAGATGCGATCATCGTTGGTGCCTCCGGCAGTCTTCCGGGAGATCTTCAGAGAATGTGGACCACAGATGCCAAGGATGCTTATCATATGGAATATGCTTATTCCTGTATGGGTTATGAAATTGCGGCAACGCTTGGAGCAAAGCTTGCAGAGCCGGAGCGTGCCTGCTATTCGATGGTAGGGGACGGTTCTTTTATGATGATGCATTCCGAGATCGCAACGGCACTTCAGGAGAATAAAAAAATAACAGTATTGCTCTTCGATAACTGCGGATTTGGCTGTATCAATAATCTTCAGATGGGTAAGGGCATCGGAAGTCTGGCAACCATGTTCCGCTCTCGGAATGAGACCTCCGGCAAGCAGGACGGCAGACTGATGGTAACCGATTTTGCGATGATCGGAAAGGGCTATGGTATGACAACATACTCAGCCAGGACGAAAGAGGAGCTGAGAGATGCCCTAATGGAAGCGAAGAAGGTTAATAACAGCGTACTGATTGACATTAAGGTTCTTCCCAAGTCGATGACCGACGGTTATGAGGCATGGTGGCATGTCGGAATAGGTGACAGCGATAGCAATTTAAAGATCAAGGAAGCTTATAATGATCGAAAAGAGCATCTGAAGGATGCCAGACAGTATTAATATGCGAACCGGCTTTCATGAATAGATTAATAGGAGGATTATGAAGATGCTAAATCAGGATAAGATTAAACTCGGTATAGCACCGATTGGTTGGACGAATGATGATATGCCTGCTCTTGGAGGAGAGAATACCTTTGAGCAGTGCATCAGCGAGATGGCACTTGCAGGCTTTACCGGCAGTGAGGTAGGTAATAAGTATCCAAAGGATACTAAGGTTTTAAAGGAAGCACTGGATATCAGAGGAATGCGTATAGCAAGCAAATGGTTCTCCTCCTTCTTGGTTACAAGACCTTATGAGGAGACCGAAAAGGAATTCATCAAGGAATTGGATTATCTGGAGGCAGTCGGAGCGAACCGGATCAATGTCTCGGAGCAAAGCTATTCCGTCCAGGGAAATGAAGAATTATCCATCTTTGATAATAAGGTGTATTTTACGGATGAGGACTGGGCGAGATTATGCGATGGGCTGAATAAGCTAGGGAAGCTTGCTTCGGACCGTGGCTTTAAGCTGTGCTTCCATCACCATATGGGTACCGGTGTGCAGACCATTGCCGAGACAGAGCGGCTTATGGATAACACAGATGCCAATTATGTATTTCTTTGCTATGATACGGGACATTTTACCTTCTCCGGAGAGAACCCGCTTTACATATTGAAGAAATATCCTGATCGCATCGGTCACGTACATCTGAAGGATGTCAGAGCCGATGTGCTTAAGAAAGCAACCGAAGGGAAATGGTCCTTCCTCAAGGCTGTTAGAGAAGGTACCTTTACTGTACCCGGAGATGGCTGTGTAGATTTCACATCTGTATTCGAGGAGCTGGAACGCTGTGGCTATGAGGGCTGGCTTTTGGTCGAGGCAGAGCAGGATCCGGCTAAAGCAAATCCCTTCGTATATGCGAAGAAGGCGAGAGATTATATCAGATTGATGATTAATATATAAATAGATGTTTCATTAGATTATTACAAAGTAAAGCGAAGTCAGAGCTTTGATAAGACATGAGACGATGAAAGGATGAGAAAATGGAAAAGCTAAGATATTATGCAGGTGGTAAATTCATAGAATCAAAGACAGAAAAATATAATAACGTTTATAATCCGAGTACCGGAGAGATTACAGCTCAGGTTCCCTGCTGTACTGCAGAGGAAACCGTTGAGGTTATTAAGATTGCGAAGGAGGCTTACAAGAGCTGGTCTAAGGTACCGATTATAAAGCGTGTTCAGGTACTATATAAGCTTCGTAATCTGATTGATGAGCATATGGACGAATTGACCTATCTGGTAGCACAGGAGCATGGTAAGGTATGGGACGAAGCAGCCGGAGATGTTCTTAAGGCGAAGGAAGGAACCGAGCTCGCCTGCTCCGCACCCAGTTTAATTCTCGGTGAAGCGATGATGAATACTTCCAGCGGCTTTGACACCGTATTATATCGTGAATCCATCGGAGTTTTTGCCGGAATCGTTCCTTTTAATTTTCCGGCCATGATACCGATGGGCTGGATGGCTCCGATGTGTATAGCAGCAGGCAATACCATTGTACTGAAGGTTTCCAGCTCAACACCGAGAACAGCGCTGCGTTTGGCAGAGCTTTATCAGGAGGCTGGACTTCCTGCCGGTGTACTCAATATCATAACCTGCAGTCGTAATGAAGCTGAAATCTTCTTAACTCATCCGGATATTAAAGGAATTTCCTTCGTAGGAACCACTGCAGTAGGTAAGCATATCTATAGTGTGGCTGCGGAGCATGGCAAGAGAGTTCAGGCATTATGTGAAGCAAAGAATCATGCCCTTGTACTGAAGGATGCACCAATCGATCGTACGGCAGCAGGTATTCTCAATTCCGCATTTGGTTGTGCGGGTGAGCGTTGTATGGCATTACCGGTCGTTGTCGTAGAGGAAGAGATCGCGGATGCTTTGGTAGCAAAGCTTGTGGAGCTGGCAAAGGAATTGAAGCTGGGACCGGCATATGATAAGAGCTCATCGTTAGGACCTGTAGTAGACCAGAAGCATAAGCAAAGCATCCTGAACTGGATAGAGAAGGGCATCGAGGAAGGGGCTAAGCTGGTACTGGATGGCAGAAATGCGGTTGTGAAGGGTTATGAAAATGGCTTCTATCTGGCACCTACCATTTTTGATCATGTAACAGAAGAGATGACAGTCGGAACTCAGGAAATCTTTGGACCGGTACTTTGCATCAAACGGGTGAAAAGCTTTGAGGAAGGCTTGCAGCTAATGAATAATAATCCTTTCGCAAATGGATCTGTTATCTTTACCCAGAACGGTTATTATGCAAGAGAATTTGCTGCAAGAACCGATGGCGGTATGGTTGGTATTAATGTGGGCATTCCGGTTCCGGTTGGTGTATTTCCTTTTTCGGGACATAAGGATTCCTTCTTCGGTGATCTCCATTGCTTGGGTAAGGATGGTATTAAGTTCTATACCGAAAGTAAATGCGTAACAACCAGATGGTTTGATGAAGAAGAGATGAAGAAAACAAAGGTATCTACCTGGGACGGAACAATTTAATAAGCAGCAGCTTAAGGATGAGACAAGTAGAATAGGTTAGCTAATATAAATGGGGGGATTGCAATCGGATAGCGTATGCAACCCCCCCGGTTTACGTGTCGGTTCATAAGAAAAATTGCTATAAACTGAAGGTTATAGTATAATAAATCAGATTACATCAGAGAGGAGATACATAATGTTCAAAATTGACACGCATGTTCATACCCTGGAGACCAGCTCCTGTGCCAGAATTGAGGCGAGTGAGACAGTACGGTTATATAAGGAGTCAGGATATCAGGGAATTATTATTACAGATCATTATTATGATTTCTATTTCAGTAATTTGATGGAATCGTCATGGGAGAGGAAGATAGATCAGTATCTAAGGGGCTATTATCATGCCAGGGAAGAAGGAAGTAAGCGGGGCTTAAAGGTGTTCTTAGGTTTAGAGATTCGTTTTACGGAAAACCCCAATG
The DNA here is from genome assembly GCA_023415475.1 of Bacillota bacterium. GTDB lineage: Bacteria > Bacillota > Clostridia > Lachnospirales > Lachnospiraceae > Mobilitalea. The sequence continues at coordinate 15,735 of JAEZKL010000082.1, forward strand.
ACTATCTGGTTTATGGGATTACCGAGCAATTTCTTAAGGAACATAAGGAATTATATGCCTTAGGCTTGAAGGAATTTAAGAAACTCATTGAGAAAGAGAATAATCTGATTATCCAGGCACATCCCTACCGAAAGAATATGATTGTAGCAGCACCGCAGGATATCCATGGGGTAGAGGTCTTTAACGGCAATCCCAGACATAATTCACACAACGAATTGGCGTTGGCTTTTGCGAAGGAGCATTCCCTTTTAATGAGCTCAGGCTCGGATTTCCATCAGATGGAGGATTTGGCAAGGGGAGGGATGGTATTCGGACATGAGATCAACACAAGCAGTGACTTCGTAAATGCCCTGAGAGAAAAGACTGCGCTTGAGCTATTATCTACATAAAAAAGAATTAAGCATAACGAAAGGCTGTCATACGGCGGTTTGAACTATTCCGGATTAAGAGGTTTGGAATAGCTCGGAAGCGGTATGACAGCCTTATTTTATTCAGTGTGTCCAGCGAAGCTGGACCACACTTGACAATAGAAAGGCCTAAAGGCGTGCATTCTATTGTTCCTGATCGTTCGAAATACCTTCGTCTGAAGCTTCCTTCGTATCGGTGTTCACTGCAGCCCTTCCGGAGCGCACACCGCAGATAATCACGATTGCAAGACCGATTATGAAGAGAAAGATAGAGATAAACTGCGATGTCGATAAAGGTCCGACGGTACCGCGCTCTAAATCTCCACGGAAAAACTCAAGTATGAAACGGCCTGCACTATAAAAGGTTAGATAAAAACCGGCTACTTGTCCTTTGGCCTTTGATTTCCTGGCTATTAGGATAAGAGCAAAAAAATTCAGGAAGTTTAAGGCGCTGGAGATGGGCTGGGTAGGAATTAACGGTACATTATTCGGTGCGAAGTCCGATTCGTGGAAAATGATGTGGAAGGCATTATCGGTTTCATTGCCGTAACAGCAGCCTGCCAACACACAGCCGAGTCTTCCGAAGCCCTGTGCCAGAGCGATGGATGGCATAACAAGATCAAAGTATTCCAAGAAATTCAACTTATGCTTTCTGATAAACAGATACCCGGAGAAGATGCCACCGATGATACCGCCGTATACAACAAAGCCATGAGAGATATCTAACAATAAGGAAGGATCAGCGATGATTTCTTTCAGCTGAGTAATATAGAACAGAAGCTTTGCCCCGATGATTCCTCCAACGAGAGCCCAGATAAAAAGGTTAAAAATCAATTCGTAATTCATGCCTCTTTTCTTGGCACGATATTCTGAGGTAATATAAGCGGAGAGTGCTCCGATCGCGATCATCAGACCATAACCGTAAATCGTCACAGGTCCGATTGTTAATAATTCGTTCTTCATTTTCTCTGGTCCTTTCAATACATATGTAAGTGATAAAGCAGGTTCCTATTTAGTATACATAATTTCCGGTGAAAAGAAAATATCTGTTAGGAAATTATTTATTAAATAGTTACAGTTGACACCCTATCTCCAAAATTACATGATTTCTTCAAATGTTTCCGAAGTCGGAGACGCTTCCGTTTAGTATACTCCTTTTCGAAAATCATTTGCCGAAATCATTAAGGCAGATGATTAGTCAGAGTTTGAACAGTATATTTAATATGGAGTTCGTTTTTGACTGGTATAAATGTGAAAAATTTGGGGAATCGATTGACAGTGTAACAATGTTATGTTACATTATAGTTACTAAGCGAAACATAACATTGTTACACTGGATATGCAAGAAATAAATTTCAAAAGCATCAGCTAATATTAAAAATAATTGATACAGGCGACAGATTAGATTGAGAAAGGAGAAAGAATATGCTGATTACAAAAAAGGAATTACTGAATGAGACAGGGATCTCCTATGGACAGCTTTACCGATGGAAGAGAGAGGGCCTAATTCCGGAGGAGTGGTTTATCAAGCAGCCCTCCTTTACCGGGCAGGAGACCGTATTTCCAAGAAATAAGATATTAAACCGAATTAAGGCAATTCAGGAACTAAAGGATAAATACTCCCTGGATGAGTTAGCGAAGATTCTCTCGCCTGAGGTAGCGGAACGATATTTTACTACGGAGGATCTTAAGGTTATAGATGAGATTAAGGATAATCTGATTCCTGCCTTTGTTCAGGCTTTTCAGAAGAATAATTTCTCTTTTATTGAGGTTCTTATTATGATAGCTTTATCTGAATTCAAGGAGAATTCTGATATCTCAAGAGGGCAGCTTATGGAGATTGTAGAAGGGCTAAAGGATTATCTGCCTAGGATGAAATCCACAGGCTATATCCTCATCTTATTTGACCGTCAAAAGGATTATTATGCAACAATCTACGAGGAGCAGGCTCAGGTTTATATTGACAGCAGATTATGTATTGTCAAAGAGATCCATATCAATGATTTATCAAATTTATTAAAGTTAAAATACAGGAATAGCTTTAATTTCAAGTTCGATCAAGAGGAGGAAAGTAACACTGCACAATTTAGTACAGAGGGCATGGGAGTGAATATGATATGAAACGTAATTTGATAAGCCTGGGAAAAAGGGCGATCCAAGGTGACTATAATACTGTCCTGGCAGCGGGGGAATTACGGATACAGGACAGCAGGATTAAGCATCTGAATGTTGCCGGTCAGGTGGAGGCAGTAAAATCCTTCTTAGGAAAGGTGCATTGTGCTGGTCAGTTTCAAGCAAAGGAAATACAATTTACTAGGCTTGCCGTTACCGGTGATTCCAAGCTGAACGGAATTTGTAGGGGTGATACTGTAGCAATAACAGGTTCTGTAACGGCTGACTTTATGGAATGCCGTATTCTGTGTAACGGAACCGGTAATCGGAATTCTAAGCTTAGGCAGAACACCAATAACGATTGGCAGGGTGTATTTCATGCGGATACCTTTGAGAACTGCGGTGAGCTGCAGATGAATTTTGAATATCGAGCCGACAGCATTATCAGTCATGCCGGTTTAAGAAGCTTAAATGAGCTGGAATGTGAGAACTTTTACAGCTTCTCTGACCTTGTGGCAGAGGCTGTGAATGCAGATAGGATTTTCTTATTGACGCGGGCTTCGATTCATGTCGGACAGCTGACCGGTACCTCCGTAATAATTAAGAGAGATTTTAAGGCGGATAAAGCATATAAGGGGATACCGAAAACGGTAGCCTATAAGAGGCAGAACAGGCCAAATCAGATGGCATATATAAGAGCGATCGAAGCGGATCACGTCGAAACAGAATATACAAGCGCTGAGCTCATTAGCGGTGACGATATAATCATTGGAGATTTGTGTATCATAGACCGTGTGGAATACCGGAGAAGTATCGCAATCTCAGAGAAGGCGATCGTGAACGAGGTGGTGAAGGTATGAATAATGAGAAAATAGATGGAATTGGTACGATCCATGGCGGAGATTATAACGATATTATTGTGGGTGGTATGGGTAAGCTGAAGGGTTCTGTTACCGCAGGAAAGGTAGTGGTGTCCGGTGCCTTCAAAAGCAAAGGAAGATTATCAGTTCAGGAGATGTATGTGGATGGTTTTGCGCGGATATTTAAGAATATCAAAACCAGAAAGCTGGTAATCAAGGGGACATTAAAGCTTCGTCATGCGGATGTGAATGCAGACTCGATATACGGGGAAGGATTATTGACCTCCACAGGCGCAATCTGTGCGGATGAGATTAACATCAACGGATATTGCACGGTTAAGAAAATGATGGGTGACAATATATCCATACATAATGATCTTAGCGGGATCAATAAGCTTGTGAAAGGGTTACGGATACTGACTTTTCTTTACTTTGGCAGAGGCATCCACCCCGGTCACAGCCTGGTGGATCAGATTGAGTGTACCGGTTTAACAGCCAGTGGAATCAAGGCCAAGGTAGTGCGTGCCGATCATGTGGAGCTGGGTTGCGATTGTATTATAGACCGACTCTATTGTGATGGGAGCATGATTATCGATCCCAGCTGCAGTATCAGAAGAATTTATACAAATAACGAAGTGAAAGAATTCAAACGGAAAGGGAAAAATGAGATGGCAAATATAAAGGTAAAGAAGGTACTGGATCTTTATAAGAATGCAACCATTAACGAAGAGGAGGCGGAGCTGATGCTAAACTCCGTATATCATAGCAATTCTTCTGCTTCATTACCGGATGGAATTGACAATAGTGTAGACACACCCTGGGAAGAGGATGGGAAGCTGCGTCTAGTTGCCTTTATCGGAAAGAAGCTTCTGAAGAGAGGCGAGGCAGGACAGAATCGTCTGGAGTTTAAGTATGAAGGGAAAGCTTTGAATGTGGAATGCAATGATAATCTGATCTGCGGCGATATAACCGGTAATGCCTCTGCCGGAGGAGCAATCAGTTGTGAGGATATCGGAGGCAATGTTTCCGCCGGAGGAAGCATCTCTTGCAAGGATATCGGAGGCAATGTGTCTGCCGGAGGAAGTGTAAAGTTGCAGTGATGGAGGTTGTTATGGAGAAGAAATCCAAGTATAATACCTGGCAGAATATCAGCTATGTGGTTTCAATGGCTTGGTCTACCGACAAGCATATATTCGTACTTTTCACATTATTTACGATAACATCAGGAATATTACCACTCATCAACGTATTATTTCCGAGATATATCCTGCAGGAGCTGATGTATGATCAGCGGGTTAGGGTCCTGCTTATATTATTAGCATTGTATTTTCTGATTGGTGCATTAGCCGGTTTTGGCAAGTCCTATATCAATCAGGCATATTTTCCCAGGATAACTAATGTCCGTTTTCAATTTATGAAGCTGCATCATATAAAATGCATGGAGACTGACTTTCAAAATACGGAGAATCCGGACTTCCTAAATGATAAGGAAACTGCCTTCCGTTGCCTAAACAATAATCAGAACGGTATCGAAGGTATGCTGCATAAGCTTTTCTTCCTGGGAGGTAATCTCTTCGCCATTCTGGGCTATATGACGATCATATCCATGCTCAATGGATATGTGTTGCTGTATCTGGTCGCAAATATCGCTGTATCCTTTTATTTTACTTACCGGGCGAGAAAATATGAGCATGATAAGAAGGATGAGATTTCGGAAAATGACCGTCGCTCCGGGTATATTTATGATCTGATGTATAACTTTACTTATGGAAAAGAGCTGCGAATTAACGGCTTATCAGGGTGGATAGCCGGGCTGTTTCAGGATTTTAAGGGAAGAAGACTGGATATCCATAAGAAGATCCGTTATCGATATTTCAGGGCTGGATTAATTGATGTAATATTGTTAATTCTCCGGGAAGGGGTCATTTATGCATATCTTATCTATATGGTGATAGCAGGCAGATTGACCATCCCTGAGGTCACCATGTACTTTTCGGCTATTGCCGGCTTTGCAGAGTGGATCAATCGGCTGATTGGGGATATCGCACACATAAGAGCACAGAATCTGGATGTCTGTGACTTCCGTAAGTTCATAGAGAAATCAGAGGAGGAGATCGGAGAAAGCATACCATTACCGATAGGACCCTATGAGATTGAATTTCGCAATGTATCCTTCCGGTATCCGGGCAGTGATGTCGATATCTTTAAGAAGCTGAATCTAAAGATACCAATGGGTCAGAGATTAGCTATTGTGGGGCATAACGGCGCCGGTAAGACGACCTTTGTCAAGCTGCTATGCCGATTGTATGATGTTACCGAAGGAGAGATTCTACTGGGCGGTATTAATATCAAACGCTTTAACAAAGAAGAGTACTTAAGGCTTTTCTCTGCTGTATTTCAAGAGGTCAAGATCCTTGCATTCTCTGCCGGTGAGAATATTGCTTTGGAGGAGAAAGAGAACATTGATACAGACCGGCTGAATCAGGCTCTGGAGCAGGCCGGGGTGGCAGAGAAGATCGCATCTCTCGCAAACGGAGCGGATACCAGTCTGTTAAAGTTCTTAGATGATGAGGGCGTTGAGCTGTCCGGTGGTGAAAATCAGAAAATTTCCATCGCACGGGCTCTTTATAAGAATGGACCGATCATGGTACTGGATGAACCGACGGCTGCTTTGGATGCACTGGCTGAATATAATACCTATCTGAATTTTAATCAGATGGTTGGACAGAAGACAGCAATTTATATCTCTCACCGCCTGGCCTCCACCATATTCTGTGATACCATCGCCATGTTTGAACAAGGTGAGATAATCGAATATGGTTCCCATGAGGAGCTATTGGCTAAGAAGGGTAAATATATGGATATGTTTGAAACCCAGGCGAAGTATTATAAGGATGAGGAGGTGATTGCATGAGGAAGAATATAAGGATTGCACTCCATTTTTTAAAGCTGGCCGGCAAAATGTCTAAAACCTATATCCCGTTGTTGTATAGTACGGCGATTATTAAGGCATTATCCCCATTTCTGAATATTATCATGCCGAAGTTCATTATTGATGAGTTGATGGGAGAAAAACGTGTCGGTAATTTGATCCTATATGTAGCAATTACAATAGTCGGAAACGGTCTGTTTAATCTGTTGATCAAGTTCCTTGATACCAAGGTGGAAATCGCAAACTTCGCAATGGTGAACAGCTTTGAGCTTCATATGGGAAAGCATATCATGAGTATGGATTATGAGAATCTGGAGGATCCTGAGATACTGGATAAGAAGGAAAAGGCAATTTTTCCTATCAATAACCATGGTGTACTTTGGAGGATGTTCGGCAGTATGATTAATCTGCTACAGAGTGTCATTACAATCGTTGGATTGGCGGCTATTGTAGCTACCCTTAATATCTACCTCTTGTTGATCATCATAGCAATCATGCTGATCAATGCATCACTGCTTAAGAAAGAGCAGAATCTCTTTTTTGAGATGTATCAGGGCTTAATCCCCCTAAATCGCAAAATCAGCTACTATATTACACTCATCAGTGATTTTTCCTTTGCAAAGGATATTAGAATCTATCATATGGCGCCTTATATTCTTAAAAAGGTAGCTACGTATAACGCGAAATCACTGGATCAATTCGGTAAATACTTTCCGAAGTACGGGAAGGCTGACGGGATATCGGCGATTAATGCTCAGGTTCAGATGCTGGTGGTATATGCCTATATGGCGTGGCAGGTACTGAAGGGTTTGATTGGAATCGGTGATTTTACGATGTATATTGCAGCAGCCAATAATTTCTCCGGAAGTGTCTATGGAATCCTGTTTAATTTCGTGGAGTTCATTCAGAATTGCAAGTACCTGGAACAGTATCTGGAGTTTGAACAGCTACCGTCAAGAAGCAACATGGGAACGAAGCGAGTCGATAAGATGGAGGGCATAGAAATAGAATTTCATAATGTCTCCTTCAAATACCCTAGGAGCGAGGAATATACTCTGAGGAATGTGTCCCTTACGATTCGCAGTGGTGTGAAGCTATCAATCGTCGGTCAGAACGGTGCCGGTAAAACTACCTTTATCAAGCTGCTTTGTAAGCTTTATGAGCCACAGGAGGGGGAAATACTGATCAATGGAGTTGATATCAGAGAGTACAGCAGAGAGGAGTATAACCGACTGTTAGCTGTTGTATTCCAGGATTTCAAGCTCTTCTCCTTCTCGGTCAGGGAGAATATCTCCTTCTATCGTGACGCAGAGGATAGGAGGCTCCATAATGCACTGGAGAAGGCAGGCTTAAAGGATAGAATAGACAAACTGGAGCAGGGAGTGGAGACCTCGATCTATAAGAATTTTGATAAGGAGGGGGTAGAATTATCTGGAGGAGAGAATCAGAAGCTGGCCATCGCGAGAGCGATTTATAAGGATTCACCGATTGTAATTCTGGATGAGCCTACGGCAGCTCTGGATCCCTATGCCGAATTCGAGATATATACGAGGTTTAATGAGCTGGTTAGCAATAAAACAGCAATCTATATCTCGCATCGCTTGTCCTCCTGCCGTTTCTGTGATCATATTGCAGTCTTTGATCATGGTGAGCTGGTCGAATACGGAACCCATAAGGAGCTGGAGAGACAGAATGGTCTTTACAGTAAGATGTGGCATACCCAGGCACAGTATTATGCATAGGACCGGAGATAAGACATAAATAATGATAGAATATCAGAAAATAGCAGAGGATTTTCTGTTATTAATGTAAAATACGGTTAAAAATTGCATATTATTTGAAACCAATACTATACAATTGAAGGAAAATCTGGCATACTTATATATGTAATTTAATCGATGGGGTAGATAAATTAAGAAGTAACAGAAACTTAAAAAGGTGAGGAAAGGAAGATAAAATAATAAGGAGGAGTAGGTATGGCAGTTCAGATTTATCAGCAGCGTAGAGATATGATTAACGGGGGAAGTGGATTCTACTTTGGTCCTGCCGGTACCGGGAAAACCTATGCTTTAAAAAATGAAATTGAGCATGTTCTTGAAAATACTGAGGGAACAGTATTTGTCATCAGTAAAAACGGTGAGTTCAATGAGTTGGTAGAAAAATATGACGGCTTAGTGATTGACCCTACAAAGCAACCCTTAAATCCCTTGATCATTCGGGATGCTTGTGAGATGAGTGAGCAGGATATAGTATTCTTAAGTAAAATCAAATTTGGTTTAGCGAGGCTTTTAGTTGAGACTAAGCTTCCGAAGCTGACTAGTTTGCAGAAGTACATGATTGAACAGGTAATGTTAAAGCAGTGTCTTGAATGCGGAGATCTGGATTGGAACCAGTTTGCTCTTGCATTTAATAATATGATAAAGTCCTATGCGAGCAATATGATTGCGAAGAAGCTGGAGGACGTAAAGGCCAGTCTGGGTAAAGTGGCTGCAGAGTTGAATCTCGAACCGGTTATTACAGACAATGTATTACTGAAGGACACCTTCCTTGAAGAATTAAAGGAGCTGGCAGAGGCTATTACAGAGCTGAATAAACTTGCCGAAGGGAAAGAGCAGATTAATATCGGCAGTCATCGGTTAGTAATCTATGATATCTCTAATGTAGCAGAAGAAGATGCGGATAAGTATAGTCTTCTCGCGATTGAAGATGTTTGGACCAGACTCAATGGCAAAGCACCGATTACCGGTGCAAGACTTCTGATTGATGATGCGGATCCCCTGTTCTTGCGCTATGATAAATACATGGCCATGATGTATAAGGTATCAAAGTCCCAGGGCTTCGTGATTACTGCCGCAATCGAAGATACAGCAACCTTCCTTACGAAACGTTTAAGCTTTCGGAATGTCTCAGGTTACTTTGAGATCTTCGGTCATCCTATGGATAAGGTCGAAGTTCTGAAGCCTCTCTTTAGCTTAAGTCCAGAGGAATTTGACTGGCTGGTTAAGGCTCCGAAGGGCCAAAAGCTGGTATTATGTGGTGGTAACCGTTTCCTTGTAAAGGCTGTTAAGTAAGCCATACATTAGCTACAGGTGATTTCCTTAATCATAAATTCCTTCCCGCTGAGCAGTTCAAATCGTTTACTCCGGCAGTGGGGGCAGGCTCCTTTTTCTGTGATTAGGTGAAAGACCTTCCGGCAATCTTTACATAGACCGTTGGCAGGTATAACCTCAATCTGAAGAGTAGAATCCTCCAAAACAGTTCCTTCTACAGCAGCTGGATAAAGCTTCTTCAGGTAGTGGGGGATCATGGAAGAGAGTTCACCAATCTGTAGAACTAAGGATTCGATCTGATCGACCTCATTCTCAGCCGCAATCTGCTCAACTTGTTTTACGATCTCGATAAGGACACCTAACTCATGCATCGTGTATTCTCCTTCTATTTACATTAATTGCTTTCGTAAGACGGTTTGCTAATATGCACTAATTATATTCTTCGAAATCATCGCTATATGGTAATACCATTAACGATGATTTCGAAGTTTTTTATCATATAGTACTTAGTATCTTCTATTATTTGCTGAATGCTTTCACTGCCTTCTTAATCGCAATCTTGCCTTTGCGCTTCAGAATCTGCTTAATTACAACGGGCTTCAGGTCTTCGAAGGCAACTCCGGCACCGTCGTATTGTCTGACGAGAGAAATTGCATCGAATTTACATCTGGTTGTGCAGGCTCCGCAGCCCACGCATAAGAACTCATCCACAACCGTTGCCCCGCAGCTTAAGCAGCGTTCTGTCTCTTTCTTAACCTGCTCCGGAGTCAAGGTTTTACGTAGATCCTTGAAGGTTTCCTTAGAGATGGCACCATCGATGTGCGGTGTACCTTGTCTGGGTTGACGATCGTAGCTGTCCAGCTCCAGATTCTCTTTATCCAGCGCTTTATACTCTCTCCGGTCACGTCCGATTACCAGACTCTGTCCGGGTTGTACATAGCGGTGAATGGAGATTGCGCCCTGCTTGCCGGCAGCTATTGCATCGATGGCAAAGCGTGGACCGGTAAAGGCATCGCCACCTGCAAATACATCCGGTTCTGCAGTCTGGTAGGTGAAGGAATCAGCCTTCACAGTCCCATTCGGATTAAATTCTAACTTGCTGTCATTGGCCAGATTGCTCCAGTCAATCGCCTGGCCGATGGAGAGGAGTACGTAATCCGCATCGACAATCATTGTATTAGTTTCATCATAGCTTGGGTTAAAGCGACCATTTGCATCAAATACTGAGACACATTTCTTGAATTCTACTCCGGTTACTTTGCCGTCGCTCGTTAAGATACGCTTCGGACCCCAGGAATTGTCGATGGTGATACCCTCGGACAAGGTCTCTTCGATTTCCTCCGGAAGGGCAGGCATCTGCGCACTGGTTTCAAGACATAACATAGCGACCTTCTCCGCTCCGACTCTGGCAGCGGTTCTTGCAACATCGATCGCAACATTACCACCACCGATTACGATGGTCTTTCCATTGAGCGAAACATCATTACCTAAGTTTACATTTCTTAAGAAGTCGACACCGGTGATGACTCCATCAGCAGTCTCTCCTTCTACATTCAGTCTTCTTCCTGCTTGTGCGCCGATGGCGAGATAGAAGGCTTCGTAGCCCTGGGAACGTAATTCCATCAGGGTAATATCTTTTCCTACCTCCACGCCGATTTTAAATTCAACGCCCAGCTCTTTAAGGATATCGATTTCGGCATTCACAACCTCCTTCTCCAATCGGAAGGATGGGATACCCAGGGTGAGCATTCCGCCCAGTGCCTTTTGCTTCTCGAATACGGTAACGTGATAACCGTCTATTGCCAGGAAATAAGCACAGGATAATCCGGCTGGACCGGCACCGATGACAGCAATTTTCTTACCATAAGAATGACGCTTCTTCGGGATATAACGGTTGCTATTATTCATATCCTGATCTGCGATGAACTTCTTGATCTCATCGATTGCGATAGGATCATCAATATCACCTCTGGTGCAGGCAGCTTCGCACTTTCTGGGGCAGATGCGTCCACATACGGCGGGAAAAGGATTCTCATGCTTAATTAGTTCAAGAGCCTCGGTGTATTTGCCTTGTGAAGCTAATTTGATATAACCTTGAATAGCGATGTGAGCAGGACATTCTGTCTTACAAGGGCTGGTTCCCGTATCTACAACATCCTTACGATTGATTCGATAATCTGGATTCCAGCGTTCGGGACCCCATTCCGTATCTCTTGGTGTCTCAACCTTCTTCTCAGGAAGTGGCTTGGTGGTACATAGCTTCTGACCTAATTGAAGGGCATTTACCGGACAGTTCTCCACGCATTCACCACAAGCCACACACTTATCCTTATCGACGTGGGAAACATAATTCGAACGTACCATATCCACATTCTTAAACATCTCAGCGGTTCTTAGGGATAAACAGGAGCAGCCGCAACAATTGCAGATAGCATGAGTCTCGCCGGAACCGTCAAGGTTCGGAATCTGATGCATTAAGCCGTTATCTTCAGCGCGTTTAATGATTTCAAAGGCTTCCTCACGGTTGATCTGGCGGCCTCTGCCGGTACGGATATAGTACTCGGCGGCATGACCCATCTGGATGCACATGTCTTCCTTCAAGTGACCACAGCCCTCGCCCATCGCTTCTCGGGCAGTACGGCAGGAGCAATCAGCTACCGTGAATATATCGTTTTCATTTAGGTATTTGGATACCTCTTCATAGGAGGCTCTTCTGGTTTCCCCATCGATGGCTCTTTCAATCGGTATGACTCGCATCAAACCAACACCCACTGGAAAGGCACCGGTGGTTTTTGGGCCTCTGACTCTGCCGTAAGCTTCAAAGGCTTCAGCAATCTGAGGGTATTTCTTGACATTTTCTTTGTTGTTGACCATCATCTCCATGATGCCAGGAACCCAGGTGTCATACCAGTAGGTATCAACACCGTCTATGTTGTTCACAAAGCATACACCGGCAACCGCCAGGTCCCAAAGAAGCGCAGATACTTCTTCTACAGATTTACCGCAAATGGGAGCGAGCTGGTCTGCAGTTGTTTTTTTGCGAATTTCCATATGTAATACGATATCAGCCATCTCATCGGTTACGACCGGTTCCAGAATTAAGTATTCCGGATCCTGATAGGTGATACCGCTTTTTGAACCCATTTTCTTTCTGCTGATATGATTTGCAAGCTCTAGGATTTTCTCTCTAGCCATTATTAATCCTCCTTTTCCTTCCATTCTCTAACGGTGGTACGGAGCCAATCAGCCCATTCTTCCATACCTTCACCGGTTCGTGCAGAGATTGCTATAATTTTAACATTCGGATTTAAATTTTTTGCTCTCTCCCTACAAGCCTCCAGGTCGAAATCGAAGTACTCCAGAACATCCATCTTATTAATTAATAGGACGTCAACGATGGAGAACATCAGCGGATATTTCAGCGGTTTGTCATCGCCTTCCGGAACGCTTAAAATCATGGCATTCTTTATCGCACCGGTATCAAATTCTGCAGGACATACAAGATTCCCTACATTCTCGAGAATTGCCAGGTCGATATCCTGTGTTCCGAGGCCCTCTAGGCCTTGTTTGGTCATATCGGCATCCAGATGACACATACCCCCTGTATGAAGCTGGATTACTTTTGCCCCGGTTTGTGATATGGTTCGTGCATCAACATCAGAGTCGATATCTGCTTCCATAACCCCGATTCGAAATTCGTCCTTTAAAGCTTGGATAGTGCGTGTAAGAGTAGTGGTTTTACCTGATCCCGGTGAGGACATCAGATTAAGAAGAAAGGTCTTCTCCTTTTTTAATTGTGCCCGGACCTCATCGGCCCTGCGGTTATTGTCATCAAACACGTTCTGCTTAATCTCAAGAATTTTAAAATCCTTCATCCATTATTCCTTTCTATCAGAAGCAGATCTATTAATAATCTGCATTATAAGCGTTTATGTATTAGTTAAGGTTGTCGGAGGCTTATTCTGCTAATGCCTTAATCTCCTGATATTCCTTCAGATCCGTATATAACTCGGAGGTGTAGGGGTTTCTCTTGGTCTTTACAGCCTTATAGATCATATAGATTACAACTGCTATATTGGCAACCAATGCTGCACAGCTCCAGAAAAAGAGAGGTCCTTCTTTATAAGTGGAAGCTACTGCGAAAGCACCCTCATCAATGAAAGCCGGGAAGGTCTGAGCAAACATACACCATAATGCCAGAGTCTGGGCGCGATGCTGTAACCAGGCACCTTTTCCGAGTGTAAAAGCGCAAAGTGTAGGGGCTAATAATAAAGCAAAACCACAATACCAGGAATGTCCGGGCAGGCAGTTATAGGTATAAGCGAAATTCCATAGATCATAAGCGATAATCCAGAACCAGAGCATATCCGGCCAAAGCATATCCTTGCTACCATCCTTCTTTGTTACCTTACGAACCGTGATTCCGAACCAACCGGTAATGGTAATAATATTCAGGATACCAGCGATGGCATTCATGTAATTCCAGGGGCCGCCCAAAACGTACATAGCGTCATCGACAAGAATACCGCCCCCGGCATAATTCATGCCAACCTCGATATCTCTGGCAACCGCTTCCAGAATATTGATTGCAAGAATGAGAGGAGGGAAGCAAAGAGCCCATTTGTAGTCGGATAATCTCCAGGTCTTGCCTGTCTTCTTGCTGGTACCATGTACATGACGGATGCACCAGAAACCGATACAACCGGCAGTCGAGGAGTACACCTTGGCTAAATGGAACCAATCCGTATAGGTGGTATCCTTAAGTACAGTAAACCATAGAACAGAAAGTACCGTAGGAAGAACAATAAAGCATAAAAAGCCAATAACAGTGAATCTTCTAGATAGTTCATTTGCTGTAAATAAGATTGCAAATACGCCGATCCATACAAGCCAAACCATGACAGCGCTTGCACCGGCTTCATAATTAAATGAAAACATATTTTCTCTCCTTTTCCCTGTTATAATATAGAGTCGAAACTGGTTAGACCAGAAGCACTCATACTATTATTATCTACCTATCCGGGATAATGTCAACAACCCCATGATTATTCGGCATTTTAGATATAAAAACTCACTTGCAATTCAGCATTAAATACAATATAATTGGGTCGTGGTATCTGGTCGAACCAGTGACAGGAGGTAAGCATATGGAGTTTTCAAAAATATCGGCACCATCCTTGAAGGAATTATTCATTCGAGAGCTGGAAGGTATGATATTTTCAGGCAAACTTAAGGTGGGGGAGAAGCTTCCACCGGAACGTGAGCTGGCAAAATCAATGCAGGTTAGCAGAGGTGTTGTCAATAGCGGAATCATAGAATTGGCAAGAAAAGGTTTCTTAACAATTAAGCCCCGTATCGGCACCTTTATTGCAGATTATCGCAGAACGGGAACACTTGAAACCTTGATTTCCGTATTGAATTACAATGGGGGTGTATTACGGGCTGAGGAGATCCGCTCTATTCTTGAGATCAGACAGGCATTAAGTATTCTGGCTTTCCGCCAGGCGATACCAAAGATGAAGCAGGAGGACATCGATTCCCTTCGTGTGAATGTAGATGGAATCGCTAAGGCTGCAACACATAGGGAGGCAAGTGAAAAGGCTTTCGATTTCCATCATGAGCTGGCGGTGCTATCAGGTAATATGCTGATGCCGCTCATCTATTATTCTTTCCGGGAAGCAGTACTCATGCTATGGGAGAGGTTCTGTATTCTTCATGGAAGAGAGAAGCTATATGTGAACACGGACACCCTCTGGCAATTGGTGGCCAACTGTGATGTGGAAGGTGCCATTAGCTGGTCAGAGAGGCAGGTTAATGAAGCAATTACCGGTAAGGATCAAATCTATTACTAATAGCTTGTTAGCTTTTGAGATATCTATCTTTGTACAATGAGGTTATTTTAATTTCTATTAAGTAATTTGTAAATTAGCATTAATGATATGATTGATATAGTACATGAACATGCGATACATCATGTTAGGGGAAATATTACATAGCAACACGATATGAGATATGAATATCACGAATTAGATATTATGATACATAAGTACTATTATTCGTATCTTTTATGATAATAGCAATTGAACTAGGAAAAATGATATGGTAATCTATAGATGAGAAACATTGGTGTTTTTGTCGATTAATAACTCAAACTAAATTGATAATAGGGAATGTGGGAAATATGGGCAATATCAATGAATTAGTAAATAATAAAATCGGAGCTGCCATTCAATATTTTCGCGAATCCTATGGGATTTCGCAAAGTAAATTGTGCAAAGGCTTGTGTTCTGTAGCTACCTTATCACGTATTGAAGCAGGGGAGAGAGACGTTGATTCTTTATTATTAGAGACGCTGCTGGAACGTCTTGGAAGAATGCCAAACCAGTTTGAGTTGATTCTGACTGATTTCGATTATTTGATTTATCAAAATAGAATGACCATTAAGGATTTGATCCAGGAAAAGAACTGGGATAAGGCATATGAGCTTCTTCAAGAATATGAGCATATCACTGCTTCCAAGGGAAGCACTCATATGCAATTTGTGGTTTATTGCAGAGCGTTACTGAATGAATCACAGGGAGGTGCGGTTGAAGACACAATTAACCTGCTAATGGAAGCGATAACCTATACGGTACCGGACTTTACAACATATAAGATTATGGACTATTACCTGAGTAGCAGCGAGCTTGGTATTATCATCGATATTATACAGCGTATGATATTAGCTGGGATTATAGACAATGCTAAGGATATTCTGGAACAGGTACTTAAGTATCTGGAGCTTCAGGCATTGTCCGAAGATACCAATCATACCTATACTAAGGTGGCAGTAATTGCTTGCAAGCTTTATTTATCGGAAGACAATATAATGAAGGCACAGGAGATGTGTGATAAAGGTTTAGAGAAAAGCAAGGGAAGCCGAAGGATGGATTATCTCGGTGATTTATATAGTATTAAAGCAAAAACCACGGAGCTATTACTGAAACAGGAAGGAAAATGGGATGTTTCGGATAATGAATGTTTGAAATATTACCTCCAAGCATATCATATATATCATTTTTTTGAAGATAATACGGAAGCTGAGTTAATTAAAAAACATCTTGAGGAGGAATTCCAATGGGCAGATATCGGCTAGGGGATATTGTACGCATGACAAGGAAGTCCCTGTCTATCACACAGGAGCAATTATGTGATGAAATCTGCTCTGTTGAGACTCTGTCAAGAATAGAAAATGGCAACCAGAATCCAAGCAGAGATGTCTATGAGCTCCTAATGGAACGTATGGGTCGTATCAGGGATAGAGCATACTCGCTGCTCTCTGTATCAGATTTGAAGGTTCTGGAGCAGATGAAGTTATTTGAGGATTATGCTAGGCAGTATGAATTTAATAAAGCTGATGAAATATTGGATGATATAAAAAAGAATATTGGAAATTCTATTTTAGATAAGCAATTTGTTATTAGGGGAGAGACTATAGTAAATTTCTATTTAAATAAAATTAGTGTTGATGAATGTCTTGATAATTATAAAAAAGCATTACTCTTAACGATTCCAAAGTATGATTCAATATCCTTGGCGAATTGGCCATTAAGCTATAACGAAGCATTATTACTGATCAATATATCAATAGCATATGCTGAAAAAGCGGATCACTTTAAAGCGATCGAGGTAGCCAAGGAAGTATATTATGCTTTAAGACAGAGTTATGTTGAAGAGCAGCAGAGAGTTCTGTTACAAATAATCTTGATTAGCAATCTATCAAAATTGTACGGGCTGATAGGCAATCATGAAGAAGCGATAAATATAGCTAATGAAGGTATTCAAATATGTAAAAAAAATAAAATAGGTAATGCACTCCCTAATCTTTTATATGGTATTACATGGAACAAAGAAAGGTTAATTGAAAAGGGAGCGCTACCTACTGACTATAAGAAAGAATGCTTAAAATATCTCAAGGAAGCATACTATATAGCCTCAGCAATGAGCTTATCTTTTGTTATGCAATTCATAAAGGACCATGTAGTTAAATATTATGATAATACAATCATTCTATAATCTTATGCAGTAACGATAAATGGCATATCGCTTGCAAGATTCAATTCATCCTCGATGGAACAGGTAACGATAAATGGCATATCGCTTGCAAGATTCAGTTCATCCTCGATAGAACAGGTAACGATAAATGGCATATCGCTTGCAAGAGTCAGTTCATCTTCGATGGAACAGGTAACGATAAATGGCATATCGCTTGCAAGAGTCAGTGCATCTTCGATGGAACAAGTAACGATAAATGGCATATCGCTAGCAAGAGTCAGTGCATCTTCGATGGAGCAGGTAACGATAAAAGGCATATCGCTAGCAAGATTCAGTTCATCGTCGATGGAACAAGTAACGATATGGGGCATATCACTAGCAAGATTCAGTTCATCCTCGATGGAACAGGTGACGATATGAGGCATATCGCTTGCATAAGCATCACCGTCTTCGGTAGCAGCGGAGATGATAGTAGGAGCATCGCTTGCTAAGGCTTGTCCTCCGTCTTCTTTTGTTTGGGTATTAGCAAATATAATCATTAAGCTCACAATTATCAGTAATACAGAGAGAGAAAATAATCTTTTTTTGTTTTTCATTTTTAAATCCTCCTGATTTTTTTAGTTTTATTGTAGGGGCAAAATTATCATTTTTGAATTAAAAACACGTTTTACGTGTTTTTAATTTTTAAATTAATTAAATTATAACTCGTAAAATGGTAAAAACCATGTCGTATTTGGAAAATTTGAATCAAATTTTCCAAATACGACATGGTTTTTTAGACCCATATAACTTATTATATATTTGACCAACTATTAATGCCATAATAATCGTCAGCTTTGCAGGTGCATCTAAAGTTGAATGAGGAACAAGAGAGAAAAGTATGGGAAAAGCAAATTTACGGACAGCACTTTATGATGAACTTACTGGTTTACCCGAATTCAATTTATTGAAGAATATTTTAACCGACTATATTGTTAGAAGATCTTGCAATCAATTTGCAGGAGTGGATGGATTTGCTCTTGTTTATCTGGATATTAACAACTTTACTTTTCTAAATGAAACATACGGTTTAAAGGTGTGTGACAATATCATTAAGTGCGTGGCCAAATACCTGGCGGATAAGATTAAGAACCCCAATTATGTAGCTAGAGTAGCCAGTGATAAGTTTGCGATTTTATGTACTGATATCGAAACGAAACAGCAGATATATGATATGGTAGAGGATGTCATTGATAATGGCTGTAATATCTGTATATCGGATTATGTTTTTTATATAACGATGAGCGCCGGTATTTCATTGTTTCCAGAACATGGCAAAGATATCGATACACTGATGAGGAAAGCGGAGACAGCCGGTTATCTTGCGAAAAAGTCAGGAAAGGACATTAATATATATAGTGATGAGCTCCAGAAGGACATGGTTGAACAAGTACAGATGATCAATAAGCTTCAGAATGGCATTGAGAAAGAAGAGTTTAGGCTGTTCTATCAACCGGAATATAATCTTATAACCAATGAGATTATCGGAGTAGAAGCATTGGTACGTTGGCCGAATTCTGAGAAGGGATTTATATCGCCGGATATCTTTATACCAATTGCCGAAAAAACAAAACAGATTTATAGTCTGGAGCGGTGGATTATTAATGAAGCCTTACATCAGAAGCAACAGTGGGAAGAGAATGGATTAGGCAGTATTGAATTATCCATTAATCTATCCAGCAAAACCTTAGAGTCTGGGAGCAATTTTCAGAAGATTGAAGAGATTATATCCTCCCATCAAGTGGATTTCACAAAGATAATATTTGAGATTACTGAGACAATCATTCTCACGCAGGTTGATTTAGCGATTGAACGGTTGAACAGGCTCAGAGCTTATGGAATTAAGATTGCATTGGATGATTTCGGTACAGGCTACTCATCATTAACACATATTAGTAAGCTGCCGATTGATATCATTAAGATTGATAAAAGCTTTATACAGTCAATACCGCATGGGAATGAGGAGACAGTTATCACACATAACATCTTATCCATGGCTCATGAATTAAATTATAGAGTGGTAGCAGAAGGAATCGAGACACAGGAACAATTAGATTATCTGAAGAACACATCCTGTGAGAGAGGACAAGGCTTCCTGCTATGCAAACCCTTACCCAGCGATAAGTTGAACGAAGTATTGCTTCCGTTAAGCTAGGGAATTCGAAAGGGAAAATTACATATGCAATTTACTTCACACAAATGCTGTTTATAATATGGCTACAGGTGTACGGGGAATAGAAAAAGAATGATAACATTGTTATCAT
Source organism: Bacillota bacterium (assembly GCA_023415475.1). Taxonomy (GTDB): domain Bacteria; phylum Bacillota; class Clostridia; order Lachnospirales; family Lachnospiraceae; genus Mobilitalea. The sequence goes on from JAEZKL010000082.1 coordinate 35,433, forward strand.
TCTTTTTCTGTGCTTTTCTTCATTATTAGGATTAAATATAATAACAGTCTATTAATATCATGCTGACACATCTATTCTCTGGTTAATTCTATTGTCTCTGTATGATCGTCGATGCGAAGTGTTGCTATTATTGTATCTGCTTCGTAGGTAACCAAACCACTGCTCGAGGTAAGAGTAAAAGCTCTGCGATCCGGCCCACCTTCGTCGTAATTCTCACATATGGAACTTCCTGTCAGACCCGTATCGTATCCGACCTCCAGCTGACGAACACTGGCTAATTCATTGATGTCATTCTTGTATACGGCTGTAAAGGTTGCTTCTGTAGAGGTATCGTGCTGCAATGTACCGTCTTCTGTCCAAAAGGTTACCACCGATTTCTCGTGATAATAGACCTCCCAAAGCTCGTTTTCACCTTTGTAGTCATGATAGTATTTGGTTACGTCTTTGTCGGAACAGCCGGCCATTGTTATTATAAGAAGCAGAATGAAGATTAACTTGATTTTACGCATAACATATTCTCCTATTTTACTTAAAGGCAGATAAGAAGGGATCCGGTACTATATAGTCTCAATTGTAATGTTTCCGGTGCGATCTATCAAAAGTCATTATGTGATTTGCTATATTTTAACATATCATTAATAATTATTCCAGTTTGAATAACTGTTTTGTAAAAATAGTCTTTCCGGAAGTATTCAAGTAAGGGTATCAACCGGATGAAACAAAACCAATTCTCGAACGATATTTGGCACAGATGGTTAAGCAATACCTCTGTTAACTTGTGCTGCAATGAAGTTGTTGATATATACGGTTTTGATTAATCATAAAGTGTTTGAAATTATGTGCCGGTTTCGATATACTAGGAATAAGTTAATTGCTACTTATACCATCTCATTCTAAATAAGAAGTAATAGGAGTTGCTTATGTCTGGATCAGTTTATGGAAAAAGTTTTGTTATATCAACTTGGGGAGAATCCCATGGTGAGGGTATTGGAGTTGTTGTGGATGGATGTCCGGCAGGGCTGCCCATGAATGAAGCAGTTATACAGGCGTACCTGGATCGGAGAAAGCCCGGTCAGACTAATTATTCGACACCACGGAAGGAGAACGATCGGCTGCGAATCCTTTCGGGTATCTTTGAGGGACATACCACCGGTACACCGATTTCCTTGGTTGTTTACAATGAAAATCAACGCTCTTATGATTACTCGGATATCGCTCGTTTTTATCGTCCGGGTCATGCAGATTATACGTACGATATGAAGTATGGATTTCGGGATTATCGCGGTGGCGGCCGTTCTTCGGGACGAGAGACTACAGCAAGAGTTGCTGCAGGTGCAATTGCAGCTGAGATCTTAAAAGAGCTTGGGATATCAGTCTTTGCCTATACTAAGTCCATTGGGCCTGTTACCGTTGATTATCAGAAATGTCAAAAGGAATATAGGAAGGATAGCCCTTTGAATATGCCGGATCCGGAAGCTTCAAAAAAGGCAGAAGCCTATATCAGTGAGCAGATGGAGGACCATAATTCTGTGGGTGGTGTAATTGAGTGTATCGTATCGGGAGTGCCCGCTGGAATTGGAGAGCCGGTTTTTGATAAGCTGGATGCAGTCCTTGCTAAGGCAATAATGTCAATCGGAGCTGTCAAAGGGGTTGAGATTGGTGACGGCTTTGCTGCTTCAACAAGAACAGGTGCTGAGAACAATGATTCCTTTTACTATGACAACAGTGGAAAGCTTAGCAAACTAAGTAATCATGCCGGTGGTATCCTTGGAGGTATTAGTGACGGGACTGAGATCATCCTTCGTGCTGCTGTGAAACCCACGGCTTCGATTGCCAAATCGCAACGTACCGTGAACAAGAATAATGAGAATATTGAAGTTGAAATTCAAGGGCGACATGACCCTATCATTGTACCGAGAGCAGTTGTTGTGGTGGAGGCGATGGTTGCTGTTACTCTGGTGGATTATCTTTTTGAGGGAATGACCTCAAGAATGGATAAGATTAAGGAATTTTATAAGCATTAAGGCAAGGCACTAATCAATGCCAGAATAAATCCAGATGTAAATATGAGGTAATATTAATAGGAAGGATAACCGATAGATACTCCTTCCTATTAATATTACTTCATTTTGGCTGGTCAAACCAAAATAATGTGTTGAAATAAAATGAAAAATCATTTATAATTTAGTGAAAAAACTAAATTACTAAAGAAAAAAGAAAATATTTCAGTAAGAGACTAGCCCTTGGGAACGTGGGAGGTAATTTATACCAATTATATGGCGGATCATGGAAGAGGTACTAGCGATACGGTTTCGAAAACACAGGTGTAAAGGTATTTATTACTAATAATATGAGAGGATGAAAAAAATGGCAAAGTTAGTAATCAATGAACTCAACAAAAAAGACAAAATTAATGCGGAGATATACGGTCATTTCGCAGAACACCTTGGTAGATGTATCTATGAGGGCTTGTATGTAGGTGAGAATTCTAAGATTAAGAATATAAATGGGATGAGAACGGATGTGGTGGAGGCCCTCAGGGAAATCAAGGTGCCCGTTCTTCGTTGGCCTGGAGGATGTTTTGCAGATGAATATCACTGGAAGGATGGCATCGGTCCTAAGGAAAAGCGTAAGAAGATGATAAATACTCACTGGGGCGGTGTCGTAGAAGACAACAGCTTCGGAACACACGAGTTCATGGAATTGTGCCGCCAATTGGACTGTAAAACCTATATTAACGGTAACCTTGGCAGCGGTACCGTACAGGAAATGTCTGATTGGGTGGAATATATGACCTTCGAAGGGGTATCTCCGATGGCGGATCTCCGAAAGGAGAACGGACATGAAAAGGCCTGGAGAGTCGATTACTTTGGTGTAGGGAACGAAAATTGGGGCTGCGGAGGCAATATGACACCGGAGCATTATGCCAATGAATTCAGACGATATCAGACCTATATCAGAAATTATAAATCAGATGCAAAAATTGCAAAGATTTGCTGTGGTGCCAATGTGAGTGATTATCATTGGACAGAGAGTGTTCTTAAGACGACTCATGACCATTCTCCCGCTCACCTGCATGGCTTCATGGATGGTCTGTCATTGCATTATTATGTTCTTCCGGGCAGCTGGGAGTCCAAGGGAAGTGCAACGAATTTCGATGAAGAGGTATGGTATCGGACTCTGAAGAAGGCTCTTTATATGGATACATTAATCAAGGGGCATAGTGCCATTATGGATCAATATGACCCGGATAAGAAGATCGGGATGATTGTGGATGAATGGGGATGCTGGTATGATGTAGAGCCGGGTACAAATCCGGGATTCTTATATCAGCAGAATACCATGAGAGATGCATTGGTAGCGGGAATTACATTGAATATCTTTAATAAGCATTGCGATAGGGTAAAGATGGCAAATCTGGCGCAGATGATTAATGTACTTCAGTCTGTCATTTTGACTGAGGGTGAGAAGATGGTGAAGACTCCGACCTATCATGTATTCCATATGTATAAAGAGCACCAGAATGCACAACTTTTGGAAAGTCATATTGATACAAGTTTAATCGGTACGGGTGAGGATTTGGTTCCCAGTCTACATGAATCTGTCTCGATTGATGATCAAGGTACGATTAATATAACATTGAACAATATATCGTTAAACGATTCAGAGGAAGTGGAGGTTCTTTTAGCGGAGAAGGAGATAAGGGAAGTAAAAGCAAGTATCTTATCCGGACGTATGAATGATTATAATACCTTCGAGGATGCGGAAAATGTAACCGAAAAAGCCTTTACCGAGTTCAAAGTGCAGAAAAAGGGCATATCCTTTGTGATACCTGCCTGCAGTGTGCTAAATATTAAAATTAGCTGATGGATACCCGGGTATGTAAGAAGTGTTTGATTCGAGATATGGAAGAATATGAAGAGTATAAGAATATGTTTGAGTATATTCGTAATCTTCCGGAGGAGATTAAGGCATCACAGGAATTATATGAGAACAGAATGGGGCTCTGTAAAGAGTGCGACATGCTTTTAAGTGGTATGTGTAGAAAGTGTGGATGCTTTGTTGAAATGCGGGCAGCAGTTGCGAAAAACTACTGCCCCGGTAAGAAGTGGTAACATTATAGGGGCTAGTCCTTAAGATATATGATAGCGCCAATCAGAAACAAAATAAGTCCGATTAATTTCCTTACATTTATTTCTACATTATTTACGATTGCATCAACAATCAGTCCGCTTAACAATTGTCCGGAAAGAACCAATATGATGGTATTCGATATCCCGAGCTGAGGAATAGCGCTTGATGATAAATAGATGATTGACGCACCAAACAGGCCGCCAATCAGCCAGAGAGGTTTGATCGTCGTAATCTTGGTATAGTAGATTAACTTGCCATTAATAAGATTCATAAATAAAATAAATGTCATACCGACGAGAAGACTATGAAGGGTAGCAATTCCAGGAGTAATATATTTACCAAGCTGTGAATTGATGCTTGATTCAATCGTGGTGAAGATACCTGCTAAGATTGCCAATAGGATATAGAACAGATTCATATTGGTCTCCAAGGTTGTCATTATTTATCAATATGAAAATAGTTATAAATATATACAACAAATAATAATTAACTCATTAAATTGCCTTTTGTCTTCTTTGTTTGTTCTCATTTCTGTATTGTGACAGGTTTATATATTATCGTTTAATCACTGTGTTACAATAGATGCCTGTTCTTCACCGGTAAAGGGATGATCACTGCCCTCATGTCCGGATATGTATGGACCCCCTAATCTACACTACCTGGCGCCGTTCCATTCATTGATAAACTCATCTAAGTAATTTTCAATAAAAGCATGGCGTTGTTCAGCCATGGATCTCGCGGTGTCGGTATTAATTAGATCTTTTAACTTTAGTATCTTTTCATAAAAGTGATTAAAGCTGTTACTGGTATGGTTTTTATATTCTTCAGCTGTCATATTCTCGAGCGGTTTTTCGTCAGGGTCATAGATAGGTCTACCCTTATGCCCGCCATAAGCAAAGGTTCTGGCTATGCCAATCGCTCCTAATGCATCTAATCGATCAGCATCCTGCACAATTTTTCCCTCGATGCTCTCCGGAACGATTGAGCTGCTGCCCGAATATGAGACGGACTTGATAATCCGGCATATTTCTTTTATTACATCCTCATCCACACCGTTTTCATGTAAGAATTTCCTGGCATTCTCCAAGTTCTCACTGGTGTTAAATAGTTTTCTATCGTCAACATCATGCAATAAGGCAGCAAGTTTGATCAGTAACAGGTTGCCTCCTTCTTTTTCTGCAATATTAATAGCGTTATTATAAACACGGATACTGTGATGATAATCATGTCCGCTATAATCGTCGCTAAATATTTCTTTGATATAGTCCTTTGCATTTTCTACTATTCGAACTTCGTTAGTCATAACTGGTTTCACTCCATTCTGGATCAGACATATTGGTGATTTCAAACATTATATCATCATTTAAGTTGATTGCCAACCGCTCCTATCATGAATCCAAATCGAGAACAGAGATAAATATGGAAATTATTAGATGGTTATGATAGTATGAATTTATACAATAATGGAGGTACTAGACATGGAAAAGAATAAACTGATCGCTTTATTTCCCGGACGAAATTATAACGTTGACATGCCATTGCTTTATTATGCAAGATTTAAATATGATATTCGAGGCTATGATGATCTGCAGATCTGTTATGGAGATTATTATTCGGAAGAAAAATCAATTGAAGAGTGTATGACCATTGCAAAGGAGAATGTATTAAAACAAGTTTCCAATGTGGATTTTTCTAGGTATGATGACATTATCTTTGTCTCAAAAAGTATAGGTACGGTAATAGCGGGATGGTTAGCTGAAGAATTAGGAATCAAAGTGAGACATATATTTCTGACACCACTGGAGGGAACCTTACCATATATCAAGGAACACAATGTGATAACCGTCATTGCAGGTACAGAAGATAAGATGCTCGATTCAAATATTTTAAGTGAGTACTGTAAGAAAGAGGGGGTATATCTAAAACAATTTAAAGGTGTGGGACATAGATTAGAGGTATTTAACGACTTCGATATTAATCTGGATATCCTAAAGCAAATCGTAGAACTATATTGATATTATCAACAAAAGAACCCTTCCTGTGAAGAGTTCTTTAAGTAGCTATTTTCTAACATAGGTTAAGGCTTATTTTACTAGAAACCAATCCAGCGAATATATATTATGTAGATATTGTTGATTTCGAAATAGACAAATCTCGGTTTCGCCGTGAAAGGTAAAACCAAACCGCTCTGCTAATCGGATAGATTCTATGTTGTCAATGTATATATGTGCATTAACTCGACTTACCTTCATTTCATTTTTGGCAAAATCTAAAATTGCGCATAATGCTTCACTCATAAACCCTTGTCCCTGATATTCAGGCTGGAGGTCATAGCCAACATCAACACAATCAATCACGGTGTCCCAACAATGGAAACCGCAGGTACCGATCTTTGTACTATCGCTTTTTAATGTTAATATCCACCGGTGTTGAGCCCGGGGTTCCGGCTGTAAATAATAATTAATTAATTCATCCGCTTCCGTTAAGGTCTTTAACGGTTCCGCATCGAATAAGTATCTATTTATATTATCGTTTGAAAATTGATTTAGAATAAACTCTCTATCCTCATATGAGATGTTTTTTAATAATAATCGATCTGTTTCAATCTCATGAAAAAACATAAATTATCCTCCTTTTTAAGGATTAACAGTTTGAAATCCCCCATATCTGGCAAATTTATAACTATTCTTTGCTTTCGCCATCATAATAATCAACCTGACTATTGTCACGAAAAAACATACCAGGCTGGTTGTGAACAATAATCCCCGTTTTATTTGTATTAGGATAATGAACGATATCAGGTGAATGCGTGGTATCAAAATCAATGTATTTTAATGGTTCATACTCGGAAGTGTTTATTATTTTATGTGTTCCTTTTTCCGAAGGAGGGCATACAATAAAATCACCTTCTTTTATCGCTCTATTCCCGGTTCTGGTCTCAACAATTCCACAGCCGCTAAGCACATAAAATGCCTCAGTATTGGCTACATGGTAATGGTATGGATAATTCGCTTTCAAAGGAGGTACTTCATATATTGCGATATAGCACTGATCGAACTTATCTCGAGGGGTGACCTCATATTTTATATATTCATAGTTTTTATGTACGTTCTTATGTATTCCAACTAAATCCTGTTGATTAATAATTAAAATATCATCTTCCATAGTGTACCTCCTCATTCTTAGATTGATTTTTGATTAAGATAATATTAGTATTTATCACCCATACGCAACCAATATCGTTGTATTTTCTATACGGAAAACCTTTTCAACAGTTATAAATCCGGCGCTTTTTAGCATTGAAATTTGATTGTTTATAGTGCATGGAGTATCATAATGATAGAACTCATGATTGGATATCCCTAATTCTTTCCGGATTCGCGCATTTTCTGCATAATAGAAATCTTCCTCTTCCTGACTTTCTACCATGTAATCACATTCAATATAAACACCGCCCTGTATTAAAGCTTGATTAATTTTTTTATAAAGAGCAATTTTTGCATCGTGTGAAAAATGATGCATCGTTTGAAAGGATATTGCACAATCATATTTTGCAGTTCCTAAAGGGACATCGAAATAGCTGCCACAGATAAGCTGCATTGCTTTATCCGGATGCTTTGCCCTCAATTTATCGAGCATCGCTTGCGTTAAATCAATACCGGTTACATTAATATCTGGCATCACCTTTAATATTTCATCAAGTTCAAGGCCTGTTCCGCAACCAAGGTCAAGGAGAGATTTGCAAGACCTGGGAATAAGCTTTGACATTTCTATATAGCCCTCTTTACAACCGATAACATTGGTGAGCATATGTTCATCATAGCCTTCTACACGCGCTGTAAAGAAACAATCCATTTTTTCCATGACTTTCTCCTATTTATATTTTGTATGAATTTAATCGGGTAAATTCCTTAACACTATTTTAGCATTATTAAACTATTGCCACAGCTCAAAGATTATTATAATCGAATTTGAGGCGGTGCATCCGGAATAAATTCATATACATATTATCATAATTATCTAAGCAATCAATAGGAGATAAGTTCTCAAGGTATAATTTGCTTAGTTATCATTTCTACAATTTCATCTGCTGTCATATCTTTATTTAGTAATTGTTCAGGTATTGATTTTATAATCCAAAGATCAGTATCAAGTCTTTTCTGTTACATTGTTAATTGCTTTTTTATCATGATTTGCCTCCAACTGATCCGAATATATATTAATAAAGCTGAACTAATTGTAACTTACTAGATTATAAAAGTAAACATATTTTACCAGCATGAGAGTATCACAGTTAATTATAATTAGTCATAATGTCGGCACTCCTGAAGCAGAAGAGTATCGCGATAAATTTGATGTTGTTCTTTATGAGATGCCAAAGAAATTAGGGAAATTCTTAGATAAGCTTACTCTGACGGTTTTTATGTAGTACTACTATTTCTCCTGGTTGTAATGCATGGCAACAAAAAAGACACGGATAAAATTCTTTATCCGTGCCTGCTTCTAAGCGATCATTGTATTATGCTAATACAACATTTACAGCCTGTAAGCCGCGTGCGCCGTTTGTAATGTCAAACATAACATTTTGATTTTCTTCTAATGACTTAAAACCTTCTGAAGCGATTCCTGAAAAATGTACGAACACATCTTCACCAGTCTCGTTATTAGTAATAAATCCAAATCCCTTTTGAGCATTAAACCATTTTACTGTACCTTTATTCATGAAAGATACCTCCTAATATTATATATTTGTTTATTCTACGGTGAAAATAAAAAATCACATATTTTTGTAAAGCATTAAACTCGTTAATGATTTACAAAAATATGTGAATCAAAACTTACATCTAAAATAACTTGTTAAGCATAACACGGATATCTGTTGTTGTCAACACTTCTTTATTAATTTGTAACTATTCAGAACAGCAGTAATATTTGAAAATAGGACTTGAATGCTTGCATTCAAAGGACTATTTTTAAATATTACGGTTGGGTTGACCCAAACAGCGAGGAAATCCGTAGGATTTTCGTGCCTGTTCTGAATATTTACTATTAATTTTATATATAAGTCTCGAGACTAAAGCGTAAGAGTTGATAACCTTTACAACCCGGAAACAATATTCATCAGACCCGAATTGGTATCAGAATAGCAAAATCAGACAAGAAATTTGAATTTGAGTAATAGTATGATTGATAAGCGTATCAAAAAGGAATTAATCAGGGGGAATTCCAAACCCTCCAGTATACCACCAGCTCTTAGTCAGGTGTTATACTTTAAAGCAAAAAAAAGGAGTGTGAAGAATATGAATGATGCAATTAAGGTAGAGCAGATCTCTAAAGCATATAAAGGTCTGCCAGCGGTCAAGAACTTAAGCCTGTCGATCGGATACGGCAAGGTGTTCGGTCTGTTAGGAGCGAATGGTGCCGGTAAAAGTACCAGTATCGAATGCATTCTGGGAACAAAAAAGGCAGACAGTGGAAGAGTGTCCATCTTAGATATGAATCCAAGAACAGATCGGAAAAAGCTGTTTCAAAAGGTAGGAGTACAGTTTCAGGAGGCGAATTATCAGAATGAAATCACTTTGAGAGAGCTTTGCGAGGAGACGGCGTCCCTGTATCAGAATCCTGCGGATTGGCATCAGCTGCTTGCACAATTTGGTATCTCAGATAAGATCAAAAGTGCTGTTAAGGACCTGTCCGGCGGTCAGAAGCAGAGGTTATTTATCGTACTTGCCTTGATACCCGATCCGCAAGTGGTTTTTCTGGACGAATTGACAACCGGATTGGATGCGAAGGCCAGACGAGATGTTTGGAAAATCCTCGAGGATCTAAAGAAAAAAGGGCTTACAATTCTGCTGACTTCTCATTTTATGGACGAGGTGGAGGTCCTATGTGATGAAATCTGTATTTTAAAGCGTGGCGAGACGGTGTTTTACGGTACTGTAGCAGAAGCAATCTCAAGTAGTCCCTATGAGAAATTTGAAGATGCGTATCTCTGGTATGCAGATGAGGAGGAAGACAAGAATGAAAACCTTTAAGAAGATGCTGAAGGTAGAAGCAGTGCTCTCACTGCGAGATATGAATATGCTGATCTTTGCGATTATTATGCCGCTGGTGGTAATGATCATAATTGGTATTATATACGGGAGGAAGCCGGCCTTTGACGGTGCGGGATATACCTTTATAGAACAGTCCTTTGGAGCAATGTCCTCTATTGCTATCTTAGCAGGAGGTACAATGGGACTGCCGATTCTGGTTTCCGATTATCGAGAGCGTAAGATTCTGAAACGATTTCAAGTTACTCCGATCAGCCCGGCAATGATTCTAGCGGTACAAGTTACCATCTATGCGATGTATTCTGCCTGCTCGTTGTTAATACTCTGGATTATAGCAAAGCTGTTCTTTGGATTTGTGATGCATGGCTCATGGCTCGCGTTTATCGGTGGGTGGTTGATGGTACTGGTGTCCATGCTAAGTATCGGTATGATGGTAGGCGGCATTGCAAAAAACAGTAAAAGAGCCGGCATCATTGCCAGCCTTCTGTATTTTCCCATGCTGATTTTCTCGGGTGCTACATTGCCATATGAAATCATGCCCAAGCCATTACAAATATTCAGTAACATCCTGCCGATGACGCAAGGCATCAAGCTGTTGAAGGCAGCGTCCCTCGGTTTACCGATGGACAGTGTGTTGCTTCCTATTATTGCAATAATTATACTCGCTATAATATGTATTGGTGTTTCACTCAAAGCTTTTAAATGGGAGTAGCTAAGACTCTCTGAAAACACGAATATATATATGTAAGCTAATTGTTCTTCTCTGTAATAAACAATTAGCTTACATGGATAGTTACAGCAATAATCTCATACATCTTGGTGTATCTTTAATAAAATGAATTAATCTTATTTGATAAATAATTTCGCAATTCCTTAACTTCAAGGACACTCTGTTCCATTGTATCACGATCTCTTATTGTAACAGTATCATTTTCAAGTGTACTGTTATCAATCGTTATGGCATATGGAATTCCTATCGCATCTCCTCGGCGGTACCGTTTTCCGATATTTCCGGCATCATCATAGGAAACCATAAAATATTTCTTTAATTCATTATAAATCTCCATCGCTTTAGCAGAATGGCTTTTCTTGATCAAAGGAAGAATATTAGCTTTAATCGGAGCGAGAAAGGGTTTAATTCTTAATACCTGTCTGGTGTCTCCACCATCTAATTCCTCCACTGCAAGTGCTTCGAACAAGATAGCTAAGAATAGGCGGTCAAGTCCATACGTAGATTCGATGACATACGGTATATATTTTTCATTTGAGTTTGCATCGAAATATTCCATACTTCTTTTTGAAAATTCCTGATGTCTTAGTAGGTCAAAGTCTGTTCTGTTATGCGTTCCGTTAATCTCACCCCAGCCAAAAGGAAATAGGTAATCAATATCACACGCAGCTTTCGCGTAATGTGCTAATTTCTCGTGGTCGTGAAAGCGTAGGTGCTCATCGATCAGTCCGAGGAATCGAAAAAATTCAATTCCATAGCTCTTAAAATACTCGTACAAGGTTTCATCTTCACCCTGCTTGCAGAAGGTCTGGTATTCCATTTGTTCGAACTCAATTGTTCGGAACGTGAAATTACCGGGTGTGATTTCGTTTCGGAAGGCCTTTCCGATCTGCCCGATCGAAAAGGGGAGTTTAGTTCTCATGGTTCTCAATACATTATTAAAGTTTACATATTCACCCTGGGCATTCTCCGGTCTGAGATATACCGTATTGGCAGCATCCTGAGTCACACCGCGTTGCGTGGCAAACATTAGATTAAACTGACGAATATCAGTGTAATTAGACTTGCCACATTTGGGACAGGGAACTTGATTGGTTCGGATGTATTCCAGCATTTCAGCTTGGGACATGGCATCAGCACTGACTAAGGCATCAAAATGATTGATTAGATTATCTGCCCGATGTCTGGTCTTACATTCTTTACAATCCAGAAGAGGGTCTGTAAAGCTGTCGAGATGTCCACTGGCTTTCCAGGTGGTAGGATTCATTAATATATCTGAATCTAATTCATAGCTATTATCCCTCATCTGAATAAAGTAGTATCGCCATGCATCTTTTAAATTGTTTTTCAATCTCGTTCCCAGAGGACCATAATCCCAAGTGTTCGCCAATCCGCCATATATTTCACTACCTTGAAATATAAATCCATACTGATTGCAATACGACATCATCTCATCCATTGTTAATTTGTCCATTTGAATTACCTCCTGCTTAAAATTTACTATAAAAAAAGCCCGCTCTAAGCCTAATGCTTAGGGCGAACTTTTTAAGTCCGTGGTACCACCTAAATTCAGTAAGAATATCAATTATTCCTAATCTGCTCTCTGACAGCACGAGATTCCTCTTTATGCTGTTTCCTTGATAACGGGAGAAAGCCCGGTGTAATCTAATCAGATACAATCCTTTCAATTAACAGCTCAAAGGTGCCTTCTATATATACGTTATGAAGATTCCACCATACCTCTTCTCTCTGAAATAACGTCAATATATATATTTATCCTTCTCATAGCCTTTCATATATTTTTAATACAATAACCCATCTGGTTATCTTTGTCAACTAAAAACGAATAAAAAATATTAACTAAATGAAACAGGTATGAGCTGCTTCGTCTATTCCTAATCGATTTGCAGGGATTATTATAATGTTTTAGTCTTGTCTAGTTACTTCGAATGATCATACTGTTCCATCCATACCTTGTTACACCTACAATCAAAGAAAATACGGTGAGGTTCACCCTCCTTATAAATCCATAACGTGATAAACGTTGGTGTAATCTCATATAGCTCTCCCTTTTCCATATGGGAGTATGCGTCATAGGAGCCCTTGTGGCACCTTTGATAGATGTCCATGATAGATGCATTAGCTTCTGAGAGAATCTTTCCTCTACTGATCGCTGTTCCTTTTATCGCTATATTATTCTGACATAATGCAACATTTGGATTTTGCTTCATCTGCAAGGCCTTCTCCATGGTAGATTCCGTCTGGAAATAGATTTTTCCATCCTTTAGCACATAGCTCATTGACCTAGCCGTTGGGATATCATTTGATGAAGTTGCCAATACGATGATACCTGCTTCCCCCAACTGATTAAACACCTTTTCTAATTCAGTACTATATTCCATCATACTTCCTCCTTTTCATTACCATAAGAAAAGGATACCATTATATAAAACTTACTGCCATCAACTAAGGTTAACAATATTGCAACCTATGGTTGCATGTTTATACCTTTTTATGTTTATATCTTTTAATTAATCCATAGCACTCTGTTAATACAAAAGAAATTATTATATAAACTAATCCATACATATTTAATCTAGCCGAAAATGATATATCTTTTATTTCTAAAAGAACAGAAAAAGTTAAATATATAATTGAGCCAAATAAAGTTAAAAGGCCAAAGCATTCATTCGTCCACTTCCAGATATCTTCATGTATATTTTGTTGTAAAGATTTATATCCTAATATATTTTTCTTTTCCTTTGGTGATAAGAAAAATAAAAATAAGCTATAGCATAAACATATCAAACCAATATAGATAGCTTTCATTATTTAGTAGCCCCCTTTAAAATTATATCAGCATTCAAATAATAGTGTATCTTTTCCAACCCATCATTTTTTACGTTTAAATGCGACTCAATTAAAACTCTTTTTCGTGAGTCTTAAAAAACTCAAAATAGGTACGTACATTCTCCAGTTCTGTCCAACGTTCGATTGTGGCAGGATTTTGATCCAGATTATATATCCTAGCACCGCGCATGGAAAGTAAAAACGGAGAGTGGGTTGATATAATGAATTGACAGCCAAAAAAACGCGCCGATTCTTCAAGAAAGCTTAGTAGCTCCATTTGGCGTTTTGGAGACAGGCTGTTTTCCGGCTCGTCCAATAAATACAATCCATTCTCCCCGATTTTCTCGGTAAAATAGCGAAAAGCACTTTCCCCGTTGGAATACTCACGAACATTATCAATCAGTTCCCCCCGGACGAAGCGAGACTGGGTTTTACGTCTTGCGTTATTCACTTTTTTCAATTGCTCATAGTCGGAGAGTGACTTCATCTGAAAGCTTGAGTATTTTGCATCCAGATATTCCTCAAATAATTTCTCACGCTTCTGATCGATGCCCTCATTCAGATTGCGAATATTTAACATATAGTCAAATACGTCATCACTGGTGATTATTCTGCTGTGATCCGGAATATCCTCATCTATATTCATACGGCATAGCTCCAGATAATCCGGAAAGGAATTGGATTTATTATAAATGGAATCGCGGTGAATGCCTGTCTTTTCCGCTATTACATTCAGCGCAGTTGACTTTCCGGAACCGTTGCCTCCGTATAATATGGTAATCGTATCAAAATCAAGCCGGTCAAGGTCATGCCCGGATAATATCTTAAATGGATAAAACGAGTCATAGCATGTTCGCTTTATACTCAGAAAGAAATCAAATTCTATTTCTGCATTTGGGAAGGTGAAGGACTGTAAATAAATCATTGTATTCTCCTGATTGAACTGAAAAACATGTTATAAATTTGCACGCTACTAATTGTCTTCAATAAATATAGCCATTTTCCTATACTTTATAATATTTTACACCAAACCTTAATTAATAAATAATATTTTATCCTGATCCGGATCATGGGGAGGTTTCGTAGTCTTAGCATAGCCTAACAGCACCGAACAACCAAACACATAGCGTTCCGGGAAGCCTAATCGCTTACTGAATTCTTCTGTGCGAAGGCTGCTGGCAAACGCAGTACCGGTAAGCCCGCATATTACATTGGCTATTCCCAGTGATGTAGCTGCCAGTGCAATATTTTGGCACACGATACCACAGTCGATCTGCGCCAGTTGCTCTGAATCAATCGCGACTACAATCATACAGGGTGCGCCGTAGAATAACCGGCCACCTCGATCCATGATTCTTAGATAGGTGGATTGATCCTCCAAGCTCGCAAGATAAGATAACCCTTCGGCTTCCAGGTCCTGCATCAGCTCTTTATTCTTAACAACAATAACCCGCCATGCTTGACGATTCATTCCGCTCGGAGCCTGAATTGCAGCTTTTGCGATTGCCTGAAGTTTTTCATCCGACGGCATCTCGTCCTTATAATCGCGGCAGGAATACCGATTCGCAATTACGTTAAGTGTATCATTCATCTTTCATTCTCCTTAATTATCTTGATTTTTCTATTCGACACATTCTACTTTTGTTGTATATTTCATAATACCATATTAAACCAGATTGATAAAGATGTAATTAGCATGGATTGGATTCATTGACTTGTCTATGGTGGATAACTATGATAACATTATTAGAATAGAGGCAAGCAGCTTTATCGTGTTCTCATCGCTAATCAGGTGGAAGAAAGGACGAATCATATGAAACGAATATTAGTAACGTTGCCAGTAACAGAGCAACATAAGAAACGATTAGAGAGGAATATTACAGATTGCAGCTTTCAGTATGTTGCGTTGTCAGAAGTAACCGTTGATATGGTACAAAATTCAGAGATAATCGTGGGTAATGTGCCTACTTCTTATATTAATGCATCCGATAATCTGGAACTACTTCAATTAAATTCAGCCGGAGCAGATCCATATATTCTTCCGGGGGTGCTTTCTTCTAAGACGATACTGACAAATGCCACCGGAGCATATGGAAAAACAGTGGCGGAGCATATGCTTGGAATGATGATTTGTCTGCAGAAAAAGTTGCATCTTTATAGGGACGATAGAGTCAATGGGGAATGGAAGGATTATGGTACGGTCACCTCTTTTTCCGATGCCACGGTTACCGTTATCGGATTAGGTGATATCGGGTTATATTTTGCGGGAATGGCAAAGGCACTGGGAGCTTATGTCATTGGAGTGAAACGAAGTAAAAGCGATTGTCCGAAGCAAGTGGATGAACTGTACCAAATAGAGGCTGTCAATGAAATCATACCAAGATCCGATGTGATTGTCTCCTTTCTTCCCAGCACACCATCTACCTACCATATTTATAACACAGAATTTTTCTCTAAAATGAGAAGGACAGCTATATTTTTAAATGGCGGACGTGGAAGCGCAGTGAATCAAGAAGCTCTATTATCAGCGGTTCAAAATGGTGTTATCTCTGCCGCAGGATTAGATGTGACCGACCCGGAGCCACTCCCCTCCAACCATCCCTTCTGGAGTGAGAGAAATATTATGATAACTCCTCATGTATCCGGTTCTTATCATTTACCAGAGACACTGGATAAGATCGTGGAAATCGCCGCTACAAATATTGAGAATCATCTTACAGGTAGAGAGCTTAAGAATATCATTGACTTTGAAACTGGATATTGTAGGAAATAGATAAACAAAAGTATTGTGAATGTGTATAGTCTACTCAAAATAAAAATCCCTGGAAGCCTTGAATTTTCAAGGTTTCTAGGGAAATTAGTTATGCGTAAGACGGGGTTCGAATTCCATCCTTCATAAAAAGCGAGAGTATGAAACTTTTTCTGTAAATTGCATGTTTAAAGATTGTATAGGTCTTCTATCATAAAATATTATTATCAAGGAGGCCTATTACTATGGCAAGAGAAAAGAAAATGATTCACAAGGTACAAATGACAGACGGAAAGAAAGCTCTTATCCACCAACTTCTTCAGGAGTATGATATCGAGTTGGCTGATGACATTCAAGATGCACTCAAAGACCTTCTCGGAGGAACCATCAAGGAAATGATGGAAGCTGAAATAATTTAATAGAAAGAAGGAGTTTATTATGAGCAGAGCTGTTTTAACAATTGATGATGCACCAACCAAAATCACTCCCAAAATCATAGATTATTTACAATCAAAGGATATTGTTCCTGTTATCAATTTTATGGGATGCAAAATTGATGAGTATTTTGAAGAAGCTGTTTATGCTGTGAAAAGTGGTATTACAATAGGAAATCATAGCTTTTCACATCCACATTTTTCATCCATTTCTTTAAAAGAATGTAGAGATGAAATTAGAAAGACCGAACAAGAAATCGATCGCGTCCATGCTTTTGCTGGAATGAAAAGGCAACATAGAGTTTTTAGATTTCCATATGGTGATAATGGTGGAGAACAAGCAGCATTGATTCAGAAAATGTTAAAAGAGGATTTCCATTTTGAGAAACTTGATGATTCTGAGATTAAGCTTCCCTTTTGGAAAGAAGAACATATAGATCAAGCTATAGATATGAAATGGACATTTGATTTTGTTGAATATCAAATGGCTTGGGAAAATGATTTTACATGGG
>JAEZKL010000151.1 GCA_023415475.1 Bacillota bacterium
AGATTTGCCATCCGGCTTCCTTCAGATTCGTAGTCACCCACGACACCCTTGCCATTGGCTATGTCCTTCCTACTACCAGGCGGACTCGGGACTTACACCCGTTGAAACGTGCGCCCGCCGGGCGCACGGCCAAAAGGGCTGATGCAATTTATGCATCAGCCCTTCTTGGCTTCCGATTTATGATAATAAAAGTTAAACTTATAATTCTCTTAGAATCAGGTCCGTACTCCCTTGATTGAGGCCAATTTCTACCCGAAGCACCTTAGGATGGCGGGAATAATCTCCTCGTACCAGATCTCTTAATTGTGTACCACCCTGATAACCATGGATTAACCGGATTCGATAGATATCCTTCTTCGCTTTCTTCAATTGGTTATCGAGATATATCTTAGCCTGATATTTGGTCATGCCATGTATATCAACCTCAACAATACCTGTATTCAATCTGATTACCTTCCAAATTCCGATAACTCTAACCCCTTATTACGGTCGAGGGCTGTCTGAATGCTCCAGTTATGCACAAATAAAAGCAACGGGTTTCCCTTAAGATCCTTAACCTTCTTCGTATCCGAGGATACGCTTAGCTTACTTACATCGATATTCTTATTCTCTACCCAACGGATATATTCGTACGGCAGGGGCTCCAGACGAATCTCAACCCCATACTCGGATTCCAGACGGAATTTTAATACATCAAATTGCAGTGTACCGACCACACCGACAATGATCTCTTCCATACCGGTATTATATTCCTGGAATATCTGGATTGCACCCTCTTGGGCAATCTGTGAGATACCCTTTAAGAACTGCTTTCTCTTCATAGTATCCACCTGTCTTACCTTTGCAAAATGCTCCGGTGAGAAGGTAGGAATTCCCTCATAGGTGAATTTCTTATCCGAATAACAAAGGGTATCACCGATGGAGAAGATACCCGGATCAAAAACTCCGATGATATCTCCCGCATATGCCTCCTCAATGATGGTCCTCTCACTTGCCATCAACTGCTGAGGCTGGGTAAGGCGAAGCTTCTTGTTGCCTTGAACATGGTTCACTTCCATACCGGCAGTAAATTTACCGGAACAGATTCTCATGAATGCGATACGGTCCCGGTGTGCCTTATTCATATTGGCCTGTATTTTAAATACAAAGGCGGAAAACTCATTCTCTATGGGATCGATTTCACCCTCCGAGGATAATCTCGGCAGAGGGGAAGTGGTCATCGCCAGATATTTCTTCAGGAAAAATTCTACGCCAAAGTTCGTCAGTGCTGAACCAAAGAATACCGGAGTCAGCTTGCCGGACAGAACCTGATCGATATCAAATTCGCTGCTGGCACCATCAATCAACTCGATCTCCTCGGTCAAGATATCATGATTGTCTTTACCGATTAAAGCATCCAGACTGGGATCTCCCAACTCCACTTCAACGGTTTCGACCTCCTTCATGCCGTTATGGGCTGCATAGAAGCGGGCGATATGCTTATTCTCTCTGTCATAGACTCCCTTGAAATTTTTACCGGAGCCTATCGGCCAGTTGATCGGGCAGGTACGGATGCCAAGCACTGTCTCGATTTCATCCAGCAATTCGAAGGTATTTTTTGCTTCACGATCCAGCTTATTGATAAACGTAAAGATCGGTATTCCTCTCATTACGCATACCTTGAACAGCTTCTTGGTCTGTGCCTCAACACCCTTTGAGGCATCGATTACCATGACAGCGGAATCTGCTGCCATCAGAGTACGATAGGTATCCTCAGAGAAATCCTGATGTCCCGGTGTATCCAATATATTTATACAATAATCATCATAGTTAAACTGCATTACAGAAGAAGTAACGGAGATACCACGCTGCTTCTCTATCTCCATCCAGTCGGATACTGCATGCTTATCTGTCTTCTTTCCCTTGACAGAGCCTGCCAGATTAATCGCACCCCCGTATAACAGCAGCTTCTCGGTCAGAGTAGTCTTACCCGCATCGGGGTGGGAGATAATCGCAAAGGTTCTTCTCTTTTTTATTTCCTTGGTATAATTACTCAATGTAAATCCTCCAAATCCACGTTCTTACTATAGAAAAAATCCAATAAACCATATCATCTTAATATAAAAGAAAGTGGATTGTCAAGGCATTTATCTACAATTTTGCATCCCATCGTCCACAGAAGGGATCTACCGGAGTCTTTCCTTCAAAGGAGCGTCGACCAAGCAGTTTATCAATTACTGAATTAACATTAACTTCCTTGGATTTGTAAGCATTAATGAACGTCCGAAATAGGAAATCAAGCAGAACAACTGACCAATCTTCTCCTTGGTATCAGACTCTTCAACCACTCACATTTCTACCTTTTGACTTAGCTTATGTATTGGACTCATTTTACCTTCTCTACCTTGGTAATCTTTGCCTCAATTCCAAACATCTTTAGGTACTGTTCTAAGTACTGCTGTATGAGCTGTGTAAATTCTCCTTGAAACGTTGCCTCCAGGCCAATGTCATAGGTAATCCCTTTTATTGCCTCATCCGACTGCTTCTTGGGGTCTTCTTCTGTGATAAAGTCAAAGCTTTTATCCTTCTTAAGTATATTTCCCGCCGCATCCTTTACTGCACCGGAAGGAACCTTAACCGTATAATTCGTATTATAAGCCAGCTTTGTCTTAGGCGTTATAAGCAGCAAATTATCCTTGATTTCATAGGTATATTCTACTACCTTTCCTAATACAGACTTTATATTGATTTGCTCTATTTTCTTTCCCTTTTTAATATTTTCACTGAAGCGAACCACGATTTCGCATTCCTTCATGATATCGGTTGCTTTATCCGTAGGACTGGTTTTCGTAATTGTAGGTGCTTTTGTATCCTTTGCAGCTGCATTTGCTGCCGGGGTTAAACTGAACAGTAATGCGATCATACAAACAACAGTAATTAACTTTTTCATAATTTTAACCATGCCTTTCTTCATAGCTTGCAAACTTTATGTGAGAAAATCTTCTGTTTTCACACTCTGTTGGCACAAATTTATGGTACATATCTATATTATACCAATATATGATTTAAGCTGTCAAACATTACAAGACATGCTCAATCGTCTACAAATATTTCTATTATATTGATAAACAGAACCATCCGGAACGCTTTTTTTGTTCCCTAATTTGCCATGACTGCCAGGAAACCTACATAGGAATCATGCATATTGTTGCGTTACAATAGTCTTTGAAGCTAAGTAGTTATAATATTCACCAATAGAAGGAGAGGCTAATGAGAAGACTACGCAGAATTGTACTGGTTGCAGTATGTATACTATATTCCACATTACCGGTCACAGCATTTGCTGCCGATTATACTGTGGTAACCAATGACTCACTGTATAAGATAAGCCAACTATTCAATACACCCATCGCGACCATCAAACTGGATAACTACCTGACAACCGATACTATTTATCCGGGTCAGCGATTGTATGTAAACGCTATGGTTCATACGGTAAAAAACGGTGACAGTCTGTTCCTGATCTCAAAGCAATACGGGATACCCCTGAGTTCCCTCCGAAAAGCGAATAACAAATGGAATGATATGCTCCTGCCAGGTCAGCAGCTGATCATTCCAGGAGTAAAGTCCACTAGTAACACAGATACAGTGATCCCCTATACCGATAGTGAACTTGATCTGCTTGCCAGGTTGATTGAAGCTGAAGCGGGAGGGGAACTCTATGAGGCAAAGGTTGCCGTCGGCGGTGTCGTGGTCAACAGAGTTCAAAGTCCTGAATGGCCCGATACGATTACAACAGTGATTAATCACGTAGCCGGAGGCTACTATCAATTTACCCCAGTTAAAATTGGTACCATCCAAAATCCTGCCTCCTCCGAATCGATCAGAGCAGCCTGGGCTGCATTATACGGAAGCGACCCAAGCAAGGAGGCTCTCTTCTACTTCGATGACAGTTCAACGAACCAATGGCTCTGGGCAAAAACCCAAACCGCATATATTGATAATTTGGTATTTGTCAAATAGCTGTTGTGATCATTTACTGTAAATTAATAGGCTCCCAGCGAAATACCTCATCTTTCATAAGGTATATTCTCTGGGAGCCTATTTAAAATTTCAGTCGTTTTCCAATTAAGCTTAGTTATTTTATTTTCTTTCCGGCAACATATTTATCAACCAGATTACGGTCGTCCGACAGATAGATTACTCTCTCAAGCCGTTGCTTCAGGGTTAAAGGCTGCGGATGCAACAGACTGGCATCATCAATTATCACGGCATCAAATTCATATCCCGGTTCAAAGCTTCCAACCTTACCAAAGAATTCTCCGCCACCCTTCGTACCAAGATAGAAGGCCTCCTCCATCGATAATGGCGTCAATCCCTGGTCTTGTAATCGCCACAAAAGCTTTGACACCTTAACCGATTCCGTCATCATCTTAAAGATGGAGAGGGAATCACCGGCAGCAACATCACTGCCCAACCCCATCTTAAGTCCGCGGTCAAGATAAGTTCTGACCGGAGCGATGCCGGAGGACAAATTCATGTTAGAATCGGGACAATGAGCAATAAATACTTTATTCTCATATGCCAGCTCTATCTCTTCCTTTGTCAGATAGATGCAATGAGCCATAATCGTCGGTACCGTGCCGCCAAACAACCCATACTCATTATAAGCATCCGCATACCCGTCGGTACTGGGGAACAGTTCCTTCACAAATTCTATCTCTAATAGGTTCTCTGACAGATGGGATTGCACCGGCAAATCCTCTTCCCTGCAGATTACAGATAGCTCAGTTAACAGATCCTCCGTACAGGAGGGTAAGAATCTCGGAGTAATAATCGGTGTTATGTTTGTATATTTATTGAGGGATGTTTCAAGCCACTTCCTTGTATCACGCGTAGACTGCTCACTGTCCTCACATAAAACCGGCGGACAGTTACGATTCATGTTGACCTTGCCAACCTTGCATTTAAGTCCGGTCTCCTCCAGCAGATCCATAAGTAAACCGGTTCCTTCTACGTGAATGGTTCCAAAGATGCATGCTCTGGTTGTTGCACTCTTTTTCAAATCATCCGCAAAGATGGTATATGCTTTTCTTGCATATTCCAGATCAGCGTATTTTGCTTCCTCCGGAAAAGTATTATACTCCAGCCATTTCAAAAGCTCCATATCCATCCCTAAACTCCGGATTGCATACTGAGGAGCGTGGGTATGCAGATCAATAAGACCCGGTATAATCAAACTGTCCTGATAATCCGTACAGTTAATTCCATTGAATTTCTCGGGAAGCATCTCATATACTCCCTCAACCTTACCGTTTTCACAAACCAGGTATCCATTCGGAATACACACAAGCTCCTTTGGACTCCTTGAATATAAGATGTTTCCTTTTAAAGCAAATAACTTCATATCCATTGAATCACACCTTTCCTGTATATATTAATAGTACTACGAATGATGATATAAGTCAATTATATAAGCATTGGTAACCCGATCATCCTAGGATCGGACAGTCTGATTAAACCATGTTCTTTTGATCGATATTGAGTGTAGCCTTCTATAGTCTTTGCTGCCTTTTTACACCTTCTGCAGCTTTCTTTGTACTGCTTTCACAATCTCAACAACCGGAATGACACAGACTGCTAACAGCATTGCAATTCCATATTCCGCAAAGCTGATGTGTTCAAATTCGAATATGTTACTGAGGAAGGGAATATAAATAACTGCCGTGGTAAGAACAAAGCTGATAACAGCAGCTCCAACCAACACTGCATTCTGTGTATTCATACGAAAGATTGATCCACGTTGGCTTCTCATATTAAAGCTATGGAAAATCTCAGCCATACTCATGGTAAGGAAAGCCATGGTCATACCATCCGGACTGTTTACAAATTCCCATTTGCCGGACTCCATAAAATGTCCGATTAAGTAAGCAGATAATGTTACTACCGTTACCATTGCACCCTGATATGCGACATCGACTCCGACTCCGCCGGAGAAAATTCCGTCCTTGGAAGAACGCGGCTTACGCTGCATCAGATCCTTCTCACCCTTCTCCATACCAAGTGCTAATGCCGGGAAGCAGTCCGTAATCAGGTTAATCCATAGGATATGTACGGGTTTCATAATGGTAAAGCCCAGCAAGGTAGCCGTAAAGATGGATAACACCTCACTCAGGTTGGAGGACAAGAGGAATTGGATTGCTTTACGGATATTGTCGTAAATACGTCTTCCTTCCTCAACCGCTGATACAATCGTAGCAAAATTATCATCGGCAAGTACCATGTCTGCAACATTCTTTGTTACGTCTGTACCTGTGATACCCATGCCGACACCAATATCCGCACTCTTGATGGAAGGAGCATCGTTTACACCATCACCGGTCATAGCGGTGATCATGCCCTTCTTCTTCCATGCTGTTACGATACGAACCTTATGCTCCGGTTGAACACGGGCATAAACTCCATAGTTCTCAATGGTAGCCTGAAGCTCCTCATCCGAGATTTCATTTAACTGGGCACCGGTTATGGCTTGCTTCGGATCCTGAATGATACCAATCTGTGTTGCTATCGCAATTGCTGTATCTCTATGATCACCGGTTATCATTACCGGACGGATTCCTGCACTGCGACATTCCTTAATTGCTTCGATTACCTCGGGACGTACCGGATCGATCATACCGGTCAAACCAATGAATATCAATTCTTTCTCCAAGGACTCAGGATTGTACTCAGCCGGTGCTGTCTCGTAGGTACGATAGGCAGCTGCCAGAACACGAAGTGCCTTGTCAGCCATACGTTTATTATCCTTTAAAATCTCCTGACGCTTCTCCTCTGTCATTGGAAGGATCTTACCATTATCTATGTAAGAAGTACATACGCGGAGGACTTCATCGGGAGCACCCTTTGTAAACTGCACGATACCGGAATTCTCATGTACGGTGGACATCATCTTTCGAACTGAGTCAAAGGGAGCCTCTCCGATACGGGGAAATGCTTTCTTCAATTCCGGTTTCAAGAGCGATAGGGTTGCCGCATAATTGACCAAAGCACATTCGGTAGGCTCACCGACAGCAGATCCATTCTCCAACTCGGCATCACAGCATAATGCCATTGCTTTGCCAAGTAATTCCTGGTCTGAGGTAAAATAATCAACAACGGTCATCTTGTTCTGAGTCAGAGTTCCGGTCTTATCACTACAGATAATCTGGGTGCAGCCTAAGGTCTCAACTGCTGTTAATCGACGGATTACCGCATTGCGCTTACTCATATTCGTTACACCGATGGACAGTACGATGGTTACTACTGCTGCAAGTCCCTCCGGAATTGCGGCCACAGCAAGGCTTACTGCAACCATGAAGGTATCAAGGATAACTGCTCCGTCAAAATCTCCGGAACGGATCAGGCTGAAACCGAAGATGAATACACAGATACCGATAACGAGTATTGTGAGAATCTTGCTCAGCTGATTTAGCTTGATCTGAAGAGGAGTCTCACCTTCTTCTGTCTTTGTGATGGCATCTGCAATCTTTCCCATCTCGGTATTCATACCGGTTGCGATAACAACAGCACGCCCACGTCCATATACAACCGTACTTCCCATGTAAGCCATGTTCTTCCGGTCACCCAGGGGGATCTCCTTCTCTTCCTTTTTCAGGGAGAGGATATCGATAATCTTATTCACAGGAACAGATTCACCGGTCAGCGCCGCTTCTTCGATCTTCAGACTGGCACTTTCTATGATTCGGCAATCAGCCGGAACCGAATCGCCAGCTTCCAGAAGAACCATATCTCCGACAACCAGCTCCTCGCTTTTTACACTAACAATTGCTCCGTCGCGAAGTACCTTGCTGGTAGCTGCTGCCATCTCCTGCAAGGCCTCTATTGCCTTCTCCGCTTTATTCTCCTGATATACGCCGAGTACTGCATTAATAATAACTACGAATAAAATGATGAAAACATCCGCAATAGACTCTCCGGCATAGATATTGGTTGCACCGGATATAGCCGCTGCTACGAGCAGAATTATAATCATCGGATCGGTAAGCTGGGATAAAAATCTCTTAATCAGGCCATCCTTCTTACCCTCCACCAGTTTATTCTTACCATTCTTTTCCAATCTTTCCTTGGCCTCAGCGGCGGTTAACCCCTCTGCCCTACTTCCTACTACTTTTAATACATTTTCTGCTTGCTCAAGATAATACCTCATTTGCGACAAGTTCCTTTCGTATAATAGTTGGGTTAAGTACTGTGTTCGAACCGACTAAATTCCAAAAAAAAACTCATGTAAATCCTATTCAAGCTGAATAAGAATTACATGAGTCTTGTCCTTTCCGGATAAGCCAGACAGTTATGTCTTGTTGTTGACTTAGCCACGCAATATGGTGCGCGAACTACTCCCCCACGGTTCATATTACAAAGTTTTGATTTTCTAAATGATCAATTCTTTGTCTTCTACAGTTCTTTGATAATAACATAATTAGATTAAATAATCAATTAAAAGTTTATAAAATAAATAGTTGATTATTACCAAAAGGTATCGTTACACCCATTACAGAATATTGATTAAAAGCAACGTTGGTTCTTCTCCTTCGGACAGACTTCACCCTTGCTGCATTGATAACATACCTCATTATCCAGTGCATTTCCGTCAAAAAAGCTGTGACAGTTCTGAAGCGTTGTCTCTGCAATATTGTACAGCGCTTCCTTCGTTAAGAAGGCTTGATGAGAGGTTACAATTACATTCGGTAAGGAAATAATTCTGGATAATACATCATCCCTGATAATCGTATAGGACAGGTCCTCATAGAAAAACTCAGTCTCCTCCTCGTATACATCCAGACAAGCCCCTCCAACCTGCTCTTCCATCAGGGCATCCAGCAGCTCTTCTGTATTAATCAACGCTCCTCTGGAGGTATTTACGATATAGACGCCCTTCTTCATCATTTGAAGCCTTTCCTTATTAATGAGATGAAAGGTATCCTTGGTCAAGGGGCAGTGTAAAGAGATAATGTCGGATTCCCTGCAAAGCTCCTCCATGCTTACATAATGAATATCCGTATCTATGAGCGGATAAGGATCATAGGCGATTACCTTCAGTCCGAAGCCCTTGCAGATATCCGCAAAGATGCTACCGATCTTTCCGGTGCCGATTACACCCATGGTCTTACCATGAAGATCAAAGCCGGTCAGACCGTTTAAGCTGAAATTAAAGTCCCTTGTTCTGGTATAAGCCCGGTGGATCTTACGATTGAGAGTAAGCAATAATGCGATTGCATGCTCCGCTACCGCATAGGGTGAATAGGCCGGAACACGTACTACGTGCACCTTTTGGTATGCAGCCTTAAAATCCACATTATTGTACCCTGCGCAACGCATGGCAATCAGCTTCACTCCATTCTCATATAGAATATGGATGGTTTCTTCATCAATGGTGTCATTTACGAATGCCACCACAGCTTCATAACCCTTTGCCATAAAGGCAGTTCTGGGGCCCAGCTTTGGCTCAAAATAATCAATTTCTATCTTATAATGTTCCTTTAATTGGTCAAAATAAATCTTATCATAAGGCTTTGTATCAAAAAAACAAATTCTGTTCATAGGAAGCTCCTCTCTCAACTGCTTAATGCAGTTGAGGTTAATGGAGAGTCTGCATAAGCTGTATCCGTAAATAACAATATATCTATCATAGTATTATGATTAGTATCAGCTTCTTCCTAACTATATATACCTTCTAAATGATTCGACGTCATTCGAGATCAATTCCACCGGTTAAACAGCTTTCACTTTATTCCGGAACAAATATACTATAGATTGCCTTTGTTGCCTCTTCAAAATCCTCCTCAGCAACACCTATAATAATATTTAACTCAGAGGAGCCCTGATCGATCATCTTAACATTAATCTTTGCTTGAGCCAGAGCAGTGAATATCTTAGCAGCGGTACCTCGAGCTTTTCTCATACCCCGTCCTACGACAGCAACTAATGCCAGATTATCCTCAATTTCAATATTATCCGGATGTGTTCTGACCGTAATCTCATCCAGAACCGATTTTTCTTTGCCGCGGAAGGCTTCTGTACTAACAATAACACTTAATGTATCGATACCGGATGGAATATGTTCGAAGCATAAAGAGTTCTTCTCCAGAGCACGAAGAACATTCCTGCCAAAGCCCAGCTCGGAATTCATCATATCCTTCTCAATATTAATAACCGAGAAGCCCTTCTTACCGGCGATACCGGTTATGATATAGGGACTGCTATCCACTGTCTGGGCTACAATCATTGTACCGGGATCCTCCGGATGATTCGTATTCTTAATATTAATCGGAATTCCAACCGTACGAACCGGGAAGATAGCATCTTCATGAAGTACGGTTGCTCCCATATAGGAAAGCTCACGTAGCTCCCGGTAGGTGATCGTTGTAATCGGCTTCGGATTCTTAACTATTCGAGGATCACAGATCAAGAAACCACTGACATCAGTCCAGTTCTCATAGATCTCTGCGTTTACGGCTCTTGCTACAATGGAACCTGTTACATCTGAGCCTCCACGGGAAAAGGTCTTAATCGTATCGTTCGGCATAGAACCATAAAAACCCGGAATTACTGCATTCTCCATCTGAGCAAGCTTAGGTTCAAGCTTTGATATGGTTCTATCCAGGTCAAATTCACCGCTTTCATTAAAGTACAGCAACCCTACGGTATCCAGAAACGGAAAGTTAAGATACTTCGCAAGAAGCATGCTGTTTAGATACTCGCCACGGCTGGCTGCATAATCACGGCCTGCACTATGGGCAAAAGCAGCTTTAATAAAGCTAAATTCCTCCTCTAATGAAATATCTAAGGATAAGTCCTTAATAATACTATTATAACGCTCTTCAATTGCAGAAAATTCCTTCTCGAAATCTTCCCCCTTCGATGCTTTATCGTAGCAGGTATATAGCATATCAGTAATTTTAATATCCTTATCATATCGTTTACCGGGAGCGGAAGCGATAACGAAACGCCTGGTTTTGTCTGCACGGATAATATCCGCAACCTTCCTAAATTGGTTGGCGTCTGCTAGTGAACTACCACCGAACTTTACAACCTTCGTATCTTTCATAGATTATCCTCTTTCTTTTTTAGATTAATGTATTAAAGTATTTATATTATATATGGCGTATTCAATTTAATCAATAGAATATTTATAATCACGCTTCCACCTGCTAATCATAATGATAACATGCAAAAAGAGACTGGGTGAAAATACAACCCAGACTCTTTTTATACTAGATTCACAAAATGTCTGCGAAGCTGACATTTTTGATTACATGATTCATCAACAAACCTTATTCAACGTATTTTGCTGCACGCTCATCGATTACTGCCTGAGCACCGGCATCAAGCCATTCCTGAATATTTGTATCCCAGGTCGCATCAAAATCAGCGGGCTTACAGGTTACTGCTTCAGCCATAAGAGTCTTGCCCATATCGGTTAAGGTCTGGCTCACCGGACCGGAAGCACTAAGAACTACCGGAACGATTGTAGCAGGACGACCATTTCTCATAGAGTTCTCGTATGCATCGGTAATCAGCTGAGGATCAACTGTATAAGATTGTGCAAGAGCCTGTGCATACTTGCTTTCATCGCCAACATCAAGACCATTAATCATAATTGTATAATCGATGTTCTGAGCAGAGTTCATAATCTTCTCGTTTGTTGCAGCAATCATCTTCGGAACGCCGTTAACCATCTCATGAGTTACGCCTTCCTCACCGATCTGTAGGAAGTAACGATTCTCAAACTTAGATAACCAATTGATGTAGCGAAGAGCTCCTTCCACATTCTTGCTGGATGCAGGAACAAACATATTAACACCTGCAGCATCGTATGTAAACTTCTCGGTTACACCGGCACTGTTCTTGAAGCAGTCAACAGTAACAATCTCAGCATCCGGAACATTCACTAAAAGATCACGTAATAATCCGGGGGTATCACGGTAAGCCTGATCCCAGTTGTGAATGAAAGCACCAACCACACCACTCTTGATGAGGTTATCGCTATCGGTATCATCATTGTAAAGAGCGAACTGAGTATCAACTAAACCTTCGTTATACATCTTGTTTAACAAGCGAACGCCTTCCTTATATCCGGGAAGCAGGAAATTACGATCGACAGCGCTGTTAACCCAACGATCTTTTTTACTTATGGTAGGATCGATAAAGGATTCTATTAAGGTACTTGCTCTCCAACGAACATCACTTGTCATGGTGAAGGGAACTACCTTATCCTTGCCAACACCGCCGGGATCCTGTGTCTTGAATGCTACAAGAGCATCATAGAATTCCTGGGTAGTTGTCGGTAACGGTAAACCAAGCTTATCTAACCAGTCCTTACGAATAAAGGTATTCGCACCTGCAGTGTTCATACGACGAGCAGGGATGGAGAATAACTGGCCGGTTTCGGTATTTACATTACGCATGATCATATCTCTTCCCTCTAACGCTAAATCGGGGCCGAGGAATGCTTTCAGATCCGGTAATAAGGTATCAACATATGGAGCTAAATCTGCAAGACCTCCTAAATCACGATAATTCGCAATAAGGTCACCACTGTAGGTAAGACATACGTCCGGAGCGGTACCTGCTGCCATAAGGTTATTCAGCTGATCGGTCTCTTCCCAACGGGATACAGCTACGAAGTTAACGCCGATGTTCTCATCTTCTAATACCTTAGCTTTAATCCAGTCCGTATAAAAGTTGTTAGTGGGATCCGTCTTTCCGCCATCCGTACCACGGTCGAAGACTTCGACTGTTATCTCACTATATTCGGGCTTTGCTGCTTCGACAGGAGCAGCAGTTGCTTCGGGAGCCTTTGTCGGCTCAGTAGTTGTGGTTTCTGGTTCAGCCGGTGCAGGATCGTCCGTTTTTGTTCCACATCCCCCCAAAACGCTGACAATCATTATACACGCAAGTATAAGTGACAACCATTTTCTTTTCATTAATGCATCCTCCTATTATTTTTTTATAAATAACAACGTCCCCTACATGAAACGTTGAAATCTAACATAGTTTTCGGTAAGCTCCTCAATAACATGAGCAATTAATTATTCCTTAATCGCACCCAGTGTAACACCTTGAATAAAGTGCCTCTGAAGGAAGGGATAGATTATAACAATCGGAATTGTCGCAAACATTACGGAGGCGGCCTTCAAACCCTCACTTGCCATCGGGGCTGTGAAGCCCTCCTGCTGGGCAGTATCTATTGCAGACAGGTTATTGATAACCTGATACAGCTTCAGCTGGATCGGAGCATATTTTGCATCCGGAACATACATAAGAGCATCTGAGAAACCGTTCCAGCGGCCAACTGCATAAAACAGAGCCAGTGTAGCTAGTACAGGTTTTGATAACGGTAGATAAATCTTGGTAAGAATTGCGATCGGTCCTGCACCATCCAACTCTGCAGATTCACGAAGGCTATCCGGAATACCATATAAAAAGCTTCGCAAAATAATCATATTGAAGATGGATAAACAGTTTGGTATAATTAATACCAAAGGCTTATTAATCAAATCCAGATCCTTCATCAACAGGTAATTAGGGATTGTTCCTGCGCTAAAGTACATTGTCAACAGCATCATGCCGTTTAAGAACTTTCTTCCCTTCAGAGAATCGAAAATCAAAGGGTAAGAACATAATATTGTCATGAACAACGATACCAGGGTACAGATAAGGGTCAATAATGCTGTCCACCACAAGGAACGGACGAAGGCAGCATCCTTCAAAACAAAATTATAAGATTCCAAGGTGAAGCCCACCGGTATTAAAGATACACGGTTGTTAATAAGCGCCTGTGTCGAGCTTAACGAGCGGGCAAGAATATTCAGCACAGGTAACAAACATAAAAGAATAAAAATAAAACAGATGAATGCAATTATAAGATCTTCGATTTTTCGTTTGGTTGATTTTACTATCATCGCTGCGGCCTCCTTACCATACACCGCGTTCGCCGAACTTCTTGGCTATGGCGTTAGCGGTAAACAGGAATATTACACATATTACAGATTGGAACAGACCCACTGCAGCCGTCAGTGAGAATTGGAAGCCTCGAATACCCACACGATATACATAAGTACTTAATACGTCAGCAACACTCATTACAAGACTGTTAGAGAAAGAATAAGGCCGATCAAATTCACTTCCCAAGATACGTCCCAGGTTCATAATAAGAAGAACCACGATGGTAGAACGAATTCCGGGTAGCGTAATATGCCATATCTTCTTCCAACGGGAGGCGCCGTCCACCTCTGCTGCTTCATAAAGCTCAGGATTTATTCCTGTGATTGCGGCAAGATAAATGATGGTATTCCACCCCATCTCCTTCCATAATCCGAAGGCTATGTAGGTGCCTATATAAAGTGTAGGACTTGTAAGAAAATCAATAGATTCCAGACCTATGCCCTTCAGCATCACATTTACCATACCGGAGCGGGGAGCAAGTAGCTGTTTTGCAATACCACTGATAATAATCCAAGATAGGAAGTGGGGTAGATAAACGATTGTCTGGGTAACCTTCTTATAACGCTTGAACGCAAGTTCATTTAACAAAATTGCAAGAAAGATCGGCATCGGAAAACCAAAGGCCAGGTCCAGGGAATTCAGTAATAGGGTATTGCGAAGTGCATCCCAGAAATCTTTGGTTGTAAATGCTTTTGCAAACCATTTGAATAAAGGTTCGGACCACGGTGATACCCACACACCCTTGAACATGTTATATTCCTTAAATGCCATTGCGATATTTGTCATCGGCAAATAACGGAATACGACGGCAAACGCCACCGGTAAAGCCATCATAAGATATAGTGTCCAGGTCTTTTTGAAGTATAAAATGGTTTTGCGAGTGACACTTTTTTGTTTCATACATGATCCCCCTTTAATGCTTTTTTCAGGAAAACATGGAGCTTCTCCTGAGTTCTTATATTTACTCATTGGTTTTAGATGGATTAGATACATCTCTCAGGATAAGACACAATATAATAAGTTATGTATTGCTTTAAACCAAAAGAGTATGTATAATTTTTCTACATAATTCACTAATTAAACCAATTATAGCTCCATTATATCAGCAAAACATACAATAAAACATGGGAAAACTATTGAAATCATGTACAAATTATGAATTAATTTTATTTTCAGATATATCGTTGATAATCGACTTAATATTGACAATTAATCTGATTAAAAAGAGTAATGTCTTTAATAATAATGCTCTGATCCGGTTCTGAGACACAGCAAAATACAACACAGCTAATTATAGTTTCAAAGTAGGGAGGGGGAAATTCTATGGGATACGAAATTCTGGATGCAATAGTTGCAACAATTGACTATTATAACCATCGGGAGAGAACACCTAATTGGTGTATTGAGGATGCAACTATTAATTTTGTCGATATTACATATATTGTAAACGGCCAGGCAGAATATACCGTCGACGGCAATAAATACATTGTATCTGCCGGGGATCTTCTGTGTATTCCTTCCGGGAGCCGCCGTTCCGCCTTCACCTATCCTGATTCCTTAGTGGAATCCTACTGCATTAACGGCTTGATACGTAATATAGATGGAAAGGATATCGAACTCCCCTTCCCTATGGTTAGTAAAATCGGAATGCAAAAGGATATCATTTCCCTCTATAGTGACCTGACCTGTGTATGGCATCTGAGAGATCCAGGTTATCACTTAAAGGCCAGGGCTATCTATCTAATGATTCTCCAGCGTTATCTTCAGCTTATTGTATACCATAAGGATACTAATATCACAGACAAAAGGATAAAAAAGGCACTTCACTATATGACCACTCATTATCAGGAGCCTCTGACTGTACAGCTGATGGCAGAGCTGGTGAACTTAAGCAATATGTATTTCGGAAACCTATTCAAGCAGGAAACCGGTATGTCCTTCCATAAATTCCTTACCTCGATTCGCCTAAACCGTGCAGAGGATATGCTATACAGCGGTGAATATAAGATCAATGAAATTGCCGATGCCTGTGGTTTTTCCGATGTTTTCTATTTCAGCCGCCTGTTCAAAGAGAGCAGAGGCTTTGCACCGTCCAATGTAATCCGAACCAGAAAAGAACAAAGCATAAATGAGTAATTGATCTTAGTGAAGCTAGCTACAGGCTTTCATTAATTATGTATTCAAAAAGAGCAGCTATCTCGTTTCCGGTGCCCCCGGATGTTATATAACCAACATCTGGGTGCACCAGAAGCTTATCAGCTGCTCTTTTTCTATGTTTAAGATAATAATCTGTAAACGTGATTTTTGTGTTAGTTTGTGCCAAGTATGTCCTTCACACTTTGAAGATTCAGACACAAATCCCGGAAGAACAAGGAGTTCGTACCATTAGGATTATTGCTTTCAAAAATCCTTTATTCACACTACAATAGGTGTCCCATCTTATCTTTCTTTGTATCAAAGTATCTCTTATTATGGATATTTGTGTCCATTATGATAGGAACTCTCTCTACAATCTCTATTCCATGACCTCCCAGGCCTACCAGCTTCTTGGGATTATTGGTCATTAACCGGATCTTTCTGACGTTTAATTCGCTCAATATCTGGGCGCCAATTCCGTAATCTCTCATGTCTGCCGGAAAGCCCAAAGCAATATTCGCTTCCTCTGTGTCCAGTCCTTCCTCCTGAAGCTTATAGGCTTTTATCTTATTGATCAATCCGATTCCGCGGCCCTCCTGTCTCAGATACAGCAGAACGCCCTTCCCTTCCTTTTCGATATTCTGTAAGGCCGCTGCCAATTGCTCACCGCAATCGCACTTTAAGGAATGAAATGCATCGCCGGTCAGACATTCAGAGTGCACCCGGACCAAAACCTCATCGTTAGGCTCAATCGTACCTTTCACCAGAGCAACATGATGCTCTCCGTTCAACTTATTTATGAAACCGACCATTCGGAAATCACCGTATTCGGTAGGAAGATTTGCTTCCGCTTCCCTAATCACATAGCAATCTGTCTCTCTCCGGTAGGCAATCAGCTCCTCTATCGTTATAATCTTAAGTTCCTCTCTCCTTGCATATTCCAGCAGCTGTTCAGCCCGCAATACATCTCCGGAATCACCCAATACCTCCGTGAATATCCCCGAGGGGTAACATCCTGCGATTTTCGCCAGATCCGAAGCAGCTTCCGCATATCCGGCCTTCTTCAGAACTCCGCCATCGGCAGCTTTCATGATAAAGACATGGCCCGGTGTCTTAAAATGATTATGATCGATTGGATGCTTTAGCAAACTATGGATGGTTTGCGCCCGGCCTTCTGCGGTAATCCCGTTCACACTATCCATATCATCTACGGACAGCAAATACGCATTCGGATTAATCTGACTTCCATAGGAGTTAATCTGTGGCAGGGTAATCTCTTCTGTCTTCTCTGAAGGAAGCGAGATACAGGTAAACCCGGTACCATGCTTCATCAAATAATTAATGTTCTCCTTCACAGCCAGCTCGCTTGCCAAGAAAAATACTCCCCCGCTTTGTGCCAGGTTATCATCGGTAATGATAACAATTTTATTCCTTTTCACATCTTCAATAATATTATGTAATTCGACTGACATTTGTATATCCTCCTTATCTGATTATACTGCTTTTATCCTTAGGCTTGTAATTATATTAAATACCCCTTTACGATCACATCCGGACCGACAATCTCATGTGACACCCGCTTTAGCATAATTGCATCTCTCATGTATTCGATGCCTTCTCCTCCGACCGGAGTAATCGCGTCTCTTCCACCGACGATTTTAGGTGCGATTGCTGCATATACCTTATGTACACACCCGCTCTCAAAGGCGGAAGCAAGAATAGCGCTCCCTCCCTCGATATATAATGAATCAATGCCCATACTCCCCAACAATCTCATGATTTCCCGAAAGTCAATCCGATGATTCTTTTCCTTTAGCTTCGCTATCGTAATCCCTCTCCCAAGTAACTCTTCCTCCTTTTGCGGTGGAAGGTTCTCCGAAGCAATGATCATGGTTTTCACATTTTCATCTACCTTAAGCACCTTCGCTTCCATCGGGATATCAGCGTACCTTGATACAATAACCCGCAGTGGATTGGAAAGCTTCACACCGTTCAGTCTTGTGGTCAGCATCGGATCATCCAGCTTAACCGTATTCTCGCCAACCATAATAGCTGCTACCCGCTGCCGTAAATGATGAACGAACCGCAGGCTGTCATCCGAGCTGATCCATTTGGAATCACCAGTCTTGGTAGCCAGCTTTCCATCCAGTGTCATTGCCCATTTTACGAAAACAAAGGGCTCCTTATGCTTAATGTAATAAGTATAAATCTCATTTTGCTCCTCACATTCCCCGGATAGTACTCCAATCTCGTAGCTAACACCAAGCTTAATAAGCTCTGATAGGAAATCAACCTTCTTCTCAGGATTTTGATCCCTCATGCCGACATATACCTTAACAATTCCTTTTTCCTTTATTAGGGCAAGACACTCTCGAACTCTTGACTCTGATTGAAATGGTTCAATATTTAGATAAAGCTCGGAGCCTGATAGTTCATCCGTTGCCTGTCGTAACACTTTTAACTCGGCAGGATCAAAACCATAGGCTTCATAACAGGCCTCGCCAAGAACCCTTCCATCCCTAACCAGCAATGCACCTGACAGAGGATCCGGATTAACAAAGCCGCTGCCCTGATTGGCCAACTCAATTACTCTCTTCATATAGTCGATATTCATAGGATACCCCCTACAGCGTAGAAGCTTATTTTTTGCCTTATAGTACAAAAGCTATTCAGCCTATATGATATAAGACGACAAGTCTTATACTGTATTATATTAATTTCTGTTAACTGTGTCAAATTTATTGTTATTTTCTAAAATCAAAGCTCTACGCCACATATTAACAGTGCATTTCGTGATTTCGTAACAAAGGCTCACTTTGCTTACGCGGTAAAGAGATGAATTGATATATCAATTCACTTGTCATGAATTAACGGACAGATTCCTACTTGTATACCTAAATCGAACGTAAAGGTTCTCTTAGCTGCATACAAGGCAGTAATCTGTCCGTCAAAATATGCTTTTTTCTATATCAATCTAACATAACATCAGGCTCATGGATCTTCTATACAAAGAATTCTTGCTATGGTCATATTTACAGACAAGTTGTTCGTACTTCACATTGTTTTATTTGTATTTATCGTTAATTTTTTATTTATTATTTAATTGTCATTTTACTATTGCATTTTATTATTTATTGTGTAATAATATACTTACAATATATTTTATACAATTTAATTTTTATAAATCAAATCACATTCAATATACGTAAAGGAGTGCATATATATGTTTAAGCAGATCGAATTAAATTATAATTTCAACTCATTGGAGCCTCATATTGATGAGCTTACCATGGTTACCCACTATACCAAGCATCATGCTGCTTATACCAGCAACCTGAATGCAGCACTGGAAAAAGCAACGGAGCTGTCTAATTCATCGATTGAAGACATATTCAAAAACCTCGACCGCATTTCTGACGAAGGCTTGCGGGCAACAATAAGAAACAACGGAGGAGGCTACTATAACCATAACCTGTATTTTGATATACTGCAGCCCGGGGGCAGCAAAGAGCCTCAGGGTGATCTGGCGAAACAGATCTCGAAGGATTTTAGTGATTACGCTACCCTGAAGGACAAACTGGCAAGTGCCGGAGCGACCCGCTTCGGTTCCGGTTGGGCTTGGTTATCTGCAAATAAGAAGGGCGAGCTCAAGGTATCCTCAAGTCCAAATCAGGATAATCCCATAATGGAGAGTCAGGAGGATTGGTTCCCTATCCTTGGTATCGACGTATGGGAGCATGCTTATTATCTGAAGTACAAGAACCTGCGCGCCGACTATATCAAAGCATTCTTTGAATTAGTTAACTGGGATGTTGTTTCAGAGAATTATGCTAAAGTAAAAGAGGAATAAATTTGATCCATTTAGCAGAACCGGACTAAAGGAGCTTTCGCACTATTGTATATTTTGCGCGAAAGCTCCTTCAGTCATTCTTTCTTCTCCATATCACGGATATAGAAGGCAACCTGATACAGAAATAATTCATCCATACTTTTAAATTCGCAGCCGATAATCTGCTTTATTTTTTGTATACGGTAATTTGCAGTATTCCTATGTGTGTAGGTATCCTCTGCGACTCGCAGAATGCTTCGGTCATTCTTAATGTAGCTTCTAAGTGTATCTATGTAAGAGGTATGATGAAGCTTATCATAAGACACCAAGCTACCCAGTATTTCACTGGAATAGCTTAACAGTATCTCCGTATCTTCTATGGAATAAAGGAGCTTATAAAAACCCATCTCATCAAATCGAACAGTGCTCTGCTTCGTTCCGATTGCCATCTTCATTGCTGTTCTAGCTCTTTTATAACCGTTTGACAGCTCTTCAATACCTGAAATCGTTGGCCCAATCCCAAGATGAAAGCAATGCTTCTGTACAAAATATTTAAAGCTTTGCAGAATTAAGTCCGGCAGCTCCATAAAATATTTATGCTCCATATTATTAAGAACCAATACAATGGTATCCTCCATACGAATCAGTCCGTAGGATATATTTATTTTCTTATTCCCCTTCCACAAGCCGAATAGGTTCTCAAGCTTAAACAATGCCTGGTTGAGGTTAGTCTCTTCCTCAATTGTCTTCTTTACATTAAGGCAAAACAGCCGGAAGGTTCCGTTAATATCATATCTCTGTTCCAGCACCTGTCTGTATTCCGCTTCGTTTCCACGACCCTGAATCACTTCACGGAAGGTATGACTGATCTTCTTTTCATATTGCATCTGATCGATAATTCTCATGCAATAATCCTGAATTAAGCTGGTAATCGAAATCTCCCAAGGCATTTCCAGCAAAGGAAATCTGTGTTCGTCACACCAGGTTATCACTTCCTCAGGGATCTTTTCCAGATACATACCGGTATTTATGATAATTCCGGCACATTCCTCCTTTGCCATCTCCTGCACCAGCTTTAGTAACCAATTTGGTTGACCGGCTTTCATGCCGGTTGTTATCGCCAGCTCTTCACCATGAAATCTTGATACAATGGTTTCATCCTCCAGCATATGAACCCAGCTGACTACTGTATCCATACCTGCTTTTCCGGCTACAATCTTCAGTCGAAACTGTTCCCTTGTTTCTTCATATATCTCCCAAAATCGTATCGCCAATACTCTACCTCCCGCTTAAGCACATTCAAAACATATGTTTTGTATCATTAACACCAATTTTTATGATATTTTCAGATTAGCAGATTATATACAGTAAGTCAATTCGTGACTATAATATATGTATAAAAAGGCTTTTATTTCCACATAACACAATTATCCTATTAGTTAAGGAGGCGATCTACATGTATGTCAGCAGCACAAATATATATATTAATCCCTCGGAGTATACATCAAATATTCCAAACAGTTTGATTACCTCCGAACGATATTATAACTGTGAAAATTTCTTTACGAATACTCATAACAAAAAAAGAGGATTGTTCCATATCAATAAATTATTCAAAAGATAATAATATAAGGAAAAACTCTTCCACATATACTTCCAGGTGGGAAATGTTCATAACAAATACGGAGAGAACAATATGCTATCAGCCATGTTGTTCTCTCCGTTTGTTATGTGTTTTTCTATCTGTCAAAAATGCCGTCATTACCGGCGGCACGCTTAATCGCTCATTATTTAGAATCATTAATTGCGTCTATTCGATTAATTTAATATTAATGAGGTGATTTGCAAATTTTCTAAAGCATATGTACCATATACTTACATAAACAAGGGAGAATATGAAAAAAAACAGCAAAGTAAAAGGGAATGAGAGAGAACCTGTAAAATCTACAAATGCCGGAATTGCTGCTATATACGTTAATATAATCATTCCAAAGGATAATGATAACGCAGAAGTCAGTATTGTTACTAATATCCCCTTTCGATATAGCAAGGATCCCAGGGTAATACCGAGCAGCCCTGTGGTAAAAAGCAGAATGATTGCTTCCTGAGGACTTATTATAAGAAGAATTAATACCGATGAAAATAACACTGTAAAACCAAGATAAATATTAAAAACAGTTGCTATTGCAATGGGTAATGTACTAAATGGACTGAAAGCCAGCCCTATTGCCGGTAAAAAAACAGGAGCAGATTGGAATACAACCGCTATTGATGTTAATAAGCCTCCGATACTAATCATTTCAACTACTTTTATCTTTTTCAACTAATATACCCCCATACTTAAATATTTTAGAATACTGAGTAACGAAATCAGTTATATGTGATATGTTTGGTTGTTCTTAATTGATATGATTTATATTATTGGTATGCTCAAATTGGGTACTAATAGAACTGTCCCTATCATATTCTTTAAAAGATATACCAAGTAAGGAGTATGTGAAGGTTGGAAAAAGTAAGAATTCGATTACAGCCGATTGTCAGTAATTTAAATTTGCCCACTGTTATTAAAACAACAATACTTCCCGGTGATACAGTCGAAGGGTTAATAATTGCAACTCAGATAGGTGAGATCTTTTACATTGGACATGGAGTGATACAGACTTTCTTAGATATTCGTCATCGAGTTTTACAGCTTGGTGCTTCCAGCGGTGGGTATGATGAACGGGGATTATTAGGGCTGGCTTTTCATCCCAATTTTGAATACAACGGTTTGTTTTATCTTCACTACTCTGTAGCAGGAACTCAAGGCCCCGGTGCTCTATCCGGGTCTTTTCATCCTAATCCCTGTGACCTTAGTACCTTAAACCTAAAGTGGATCAATAGAGAAGCTCAATATGATCATATAGATACCGTGGAAGAATGGAGCTTACAGCCGGAGGGTGAACCTCAAATGCGCCGGACATTGCTTAATTTAAGAAGACCCTTTCTAAATCATAACGGTGTCAATAGCCTAAACTTTTCACCGGAAACAGGAAGGCTTGTCTTAACTACCGGAGACGGTGGAGCAGGTTATGATCCTTTTAATTTAAGCCAGAATGATATGGAAATCGCCGGCTAAATAATTGAAATCGATGTTTCTAAGGCTTCACTTATCAATCAACCACCGGTAGTCACACGTTTTGATGAGCTTCCGTCATCCATTCAGGAAATGCTAACGGTTATTGCGAAAGGAGTACGCAATATATCCGGTATATCATATCAAAGCTTAAATAACCAATACATCAAATATGTGGGAAATGTCGGTCAAGACCTGGTAGAGTCAATATTTTCATTCGTTGATTATAAACCACTACCGGTCACTGAGATTATTCAAGCTTCCGCAATGAATGTTGAACCTGACCAGGAAGGGTTTATTAACTTTGGCTGGCGAGGGTGGGAAGGTGCCTTTCCTACTTCAATTATCAGGGCATGTTCCGATAATAGTACTTTAGAGGAGAGATCGAT
This sequence comes from Bacillota bacterium, assembly GCA_023415475.1. Lineage (GTDB taxonomy): Bacteria > Bacillota > Clostridia > Lachnospirales > Lachnospiraceae > Mobilitalea. The sequence goes on from JAEZKL010000151.1 coordinate 23,453, forward strand.
TGCTTATTACGAAGATGCTGTCAAGACTTCAGTTAAACGTCTTCCTCCACTTATGAGTTATTATCATGAAGATCCCCGTCCCGATAAGTTTGGAGGAACTGCACTTACCGGAGTCCAGGCATATATAGGGAATGAAATCCCTGATTTGACAGGAAGTGTTGTATTTATCGATCTTGTCCGGGATGAAGGATCACAACCTCCGGTTCGAGGGGTTTTAGCTTTTACTAAGGTTAGACAAGATTGTAAACTGAATGACTATAGCATTATGGAAATCGATTATAATTTTGGATCTCAATCAGCCTATTATACTTGTCTGGGAACGAATCAGGATCAAACCAGATTATACTTGGGGGTTTATGGCTCCATGAATGTGACAGATTATAGCCTAGGAACTGTATTTGAGATCGTGCCGTGATTTACAGCTAAGAATGCTAGCCTGGCAGGTTTTCTTTAATCATGTATTAGGAAAAGTTATCTTCGTAAACAATTAATGAAACATGTATTCAAAAATATCAGCTTCGCAGATATTTAATGAATCGTGTATTAAAGACGGGCTTACCTCTTAAAGAGTGTAAGCCCGTGTCCAAGTCCTGAACTTCTTACCGTTTTCACCATTTTAAACTATTTCAAACTTTAGGAATTGAGAACCTTTTTATAGGGGGCGATCATGCCCTCATTGAGCTTGTTCCCCATTTTATTTAGGATCTTTGGATTGGTAACAAGCATACCGACTAATTTCATCTTCCATAGAGTGCCAAGCTTCTTCTGAGGAAAATCATAGATTCCATGTTTTTTATAAAAACGGTGATCTTCCTTCATTAATCCCTGCATCAGATAGATCAAATCACGGAAAATCTTCATTCCGCCAACACCATAAAAATTCTGAGGTTGTACATATTTATTATTAAGGGCATAGGTAAGTCTCCCTATCATTCCTTTGATCTCCTCCGGGTTGTATCCTGCTCCACAGAAGAAATTATGTCCTACCTCACAGCGACCCTCCAGGATGGTCTGTAGGTTATATTCCCGTTGATAATCGCCGTTAACGATGTATCCCATGGGCATTCCCATGGTTACTGTGCGATGGCCGTTGCAAAATTGCCGATCATCATAGCACTTGAAGGAGGCACCCATTGAATGGTCTTTGATTGTAAATGCATACACTATCGCATCCGCCGTCTGAATCTTCTCCCGTAGGAAGGTATCAAAACCGTCTTTATAGGTACATTTTCCATCACCGGCGCATCGAAAGCACCCTAGGCACCCTCCTGAAAAAGGATATTCCGCAATATTGATTAAGCGGGTTTTATAAGGATATGCCCTTTGAAAGTCCTGAATCATCAAGGCGAGGTTCTCATCCTCCGGTTCACAATTAGTGAGAATTACGGTATCAAAGCTCTCCTCCTTCGGAGTTGGCGCTAAGGATGGGATATAGTGATCCGGAGCTTTTGCTATTACCACCGGTGCAGCTTCATAAATTCCCTTCTCAATACAATAAACAACATAGTGAAAAAATTCCAAGGCATCCTTTTGGCCTTCTTCCTTTAATAGATCATCCATATCGGCGGAAAGTCCACGGATAAAGCGAAGGCCAAGGTCATAGCAGTTTTCCTCAATATATTTGTGGGCGGTAATATCAAAGAAATGCTTCGAGGTCGTTATCTGAGTTGCGTACTTACCGGATAGCTCAAGCTTATGCTCCTTCAGCAGCTCAAGGAAACGGTGGAGCTGGTATGGGGCAATAAAGGTATATACAGGATATGAGAATATCAGTAAATCGGCCTTTTGGATTGCCGATATTGCCTCACTCATGTCCTTCTCATACAGCTTAATTTTCTGCCCGACATTGATAATCTCATATTCCTCTCCAGGAAAATGTTTTTGTATGTAAAGAGCCGTGTGCAGCGTTATACTATATTTCCCCTTAGGAGATCCATTGATAATACATATTCTCATCTTTTCTTTCCTTTCCCCTATGTGGTTGGTAATGATTCGAAGACCTTATTGAAAAGCTCTCTTCTATCTTATCTTAGCAGTAGGAAATTATCAACATTATATTTCATCGCAGCTCTAGAGGAATTTTATCCAACCTATACTCAAATCCATTATTAATCCGGGAAGCATTATATATAAGTGGCCCAATTATTACCAGGTAACACCCACATTCATAAAAACGATTAATTCTTCCGGTAATAGAGGCTTACTAAAGTAGTATCCTTGGATTTTATCGCAACCTTGGCTTTTAAGATATTCGTACTGCTCCTTTGTTTCAACCCCCTCCGCAGTTACTTCTGCATTAATTTTTTTTCCAAGAGAAATTAACGTATCAATAATTATTTTATTAACATCAGCTTTAATATTGGAGATGAATATTTTATCAATTTTTATTCCGTCGATAAGAAATTCTTGAATATATTTCAAAGAATTATATCCGGTACCAAAATCATCGAGTGTGATCTTAACGCCCTGCTCACTTAATTGTGTTAAGTTTTTTGTTACGACATGCGATGACTCTATCAGTACACTTTCGGTAATTTCTATTTCAAGGTTTTCCGGTATTAATCCATTCTCATTAAGAATGCTACCTACTAATTCACTAAACCCAGGTTGTTGAAGTTGAATTGCAGAAACATTCACTGATATTCCATAACCGGTATAGCTCTTTGTATGCCATTTTTTCAATTGTCTACATGAATTCTTAAGAACCCACTCACCGATAGGAACTATTAGTCCAGTCTCTTCTGCAATCGGAATAAAATCTAATGGGTTGATGATACCTTTTCTGGGGTGCTTCCATCTGATCAAGGCCTCCATCCATACCATCCTTTTTGACTTTGTATCGATAAGCGGCTGGTAGCATAAAAAGAATTCATTCTCTGCAATCGCAGTTCTCAAATCATTTTTAATATTATATTTATTCACAGCGTCATTTCCCCCATGTTATTTCTGTTTCTATTCCTTATTCATAGATATAGACTCGATTATGAAATTACGGCATTTTCTTATGAAAAGACAGTTCCATGTGTGATCCATCCTAAGATAAGTAGGCAAGGTCAAACATAACTAATGACCTTGCCCATATACAACAAATGAGATACAGCTCGATTCCTCCTCATGAAAGAAGCATCTTTATACTTTTCCACTATATAAATTATGCTTCAAAGGCTTTCAAAAGAGAAAAAGATGTAAATTGGTGAAATTTATAGAAAGTAACGTTCATTCATTTTTTGTATCTATACCAACCGGCAGAGGTCATCTTATTTCATAATGCTCGACATATTCAGAACAAAAATTATATTACCATCTATTTTTAAAATATATGACATATGATTATTATTGAAGTAAACTGGTAGGTTAATATTAGTATCAATTTCCTCATCCTTTGGTATAACTATCATGTTTACATCATCTACTATGAAGCCTACACTATTCTCATTGGCTATGATTATTTTTGTATTTTTATCAGCCTGCTTCTTCTCCATCCCTAGAAAATTTCCCAAATCAATAACTGAATGAACCTTTCCCCTTAAACTAATGACACCTTCGGAATAGGGTGGAGAATTGGGGACCTGGGTAGGGAGCATATACCTGATTATCTCATTTACCTGCTCAATTGGAAATCCATATTGGACACCTCTTAAATTTACCACCACTATTTGTCTTGTTTTATTCACTCTTTTCTCCCCCTTTATACCTTAAATACGGAAACAGCCTTTATTAATGCTTCTGACTTAACTCTTGCTGTTTCTGCCAGTTTTATTACATCATTTGACTTCATCGCGATGGCCGATGTTTCCTGTGCTATATTATATGCTCCTTGCGCTTCTTCATTAGAGGCCCTTGTTATTTCCTCTATTGCTTTCACCATGTTCTGCATTGAAGCGAAGAGTTCTTCAGAAGAGGCACTATAATCCATTACCATATCATTTATGCTTGCTGAGCTTTGACTGTATTGCTCACTTGTATCAACAAGGGTGTCATAATCCTTTAATACTCTCTTATCAATAAACTCAAGGATTTCTCCTGAGCTGGAGGAGAGGTTATTGACAGCTATGAATATAATCTTCGTAACTTCCTGTATTCTGGAAACTGCATTTTTTGAATTTTCTGCTAGCTTTCTAATCTCATCGGCAACCACCGCAAAGCCTCTTCCTGCTTCACCTGCTCTTGCAGCCTCAATCGCTGCATTTAATGCGAGTAAATTGGTTTGTGATGTAATTTCAAGAATTGCCTCAGACAATTCGTTGATTTGATTTACCGCCTTGGACTGTTCTATTGCACTCTGCAGATCACTCTTTGTTTTTCCGTATATTTCAACTGCGCTTCTTTTTGAAGAGATTGCATTGCGCTTCATTTCTACAGTCATGTTATTTACAGTACTTACGATGCCTGCTCCCTCCTGTGCCTTTGATGCAATTGATTCTACCGTTTTTTCAATTTCTTCCGAGGTGGCATTCATTTCCTCCGTGGATACAGCAGTCTCCTCAGCCCCGGCAGATAATTCTTCTGAGGTAGCAGAAATATCTTCTATACTCTTATTCAGCTGATCCATTCCTGTATTAATTGCTGTAAGCATCTGCCCTACGTCAGTAGATTCCTCAACAACACTTTTTATTATATTTATTATTGATAGCTGCATGGCTTGTATTGAATTTGCAAGAACACCAGTTTCATCCTTCAGATTAAGAGATTTCTTAGGCACTTCCTGTGTAAAATCCCCTGTTGCCACAATCTTAAGAAATTCAGAAGCATTTTTTATCGGACTTGCTATACTTTTTGAAATCATTAATGTAATAACTAAACTGATCGCTATAAATACAAAGGATACAAGTAAAATTATTAATGCAAGTTGGTTTACTTTAGCCATAACCTCTGTTTTCGGAGCTGTGATAGCTAATGACCAATTGGTTCCTTCTACCGGAGCATATCCCATGTATTTTGTTACACCCTGATAGCTATATTCACCGACACCTTCCTTTCCTTCTGCCATCTGTTGTTCTAATTCCACCAGCGATTTTAATTCAGGATCCTCTTTTACATTTTCAAAATCATTATCCATGTTAAGAACGAGGTTATAATCCTTGTGGGCTACTGTTGTACCCTGCTTATTAATCATAAAAGCAGCTCCGCTATCCCCAAATTGGATACTACTAGTAAAATCACTTAATACATTTCCGTCTCGGACAGCAGTTAGTATTCCCACTACGTTATTATTCTCTTTTATTGGGACTGTATAAACCAATACAATAGTGCCATCAACCTTATTAACTAGGGGGTCTGAAATTGATACATATCCGGCTAAGGCATTTGTAAAATATTCTCTTTCAGCAACATTAGTACTTGTTCCATCGGTATATTTTGTATTTCCCTGTAAATCTATAATACCCATTCTAATATGGCCGCTTCTTTCTACTTCGCTTTCCAATAACTCTAGCTTTTCATCTGTAGTTAAGTTATTAGCTTTCAGCCAATCGCTTCCGGCCAATGCTTCTAATGCATTTGTCTGGACTTTCAACTCTCTTGCAACCCCTTTGGAAGATTCCTTAGCCATTTGAGAAATCGAATCATCAATATTGCTTGATAAAGCATTACTTGATGCTATATATGACACGATTCCGAGCCCCGCACAAATAGAGAAGACCAATACCCCAAAAAACAATGATAACTTCGTTCTAATACTTTTTAATTGCAACATACATACCCTCCAATTATTTTATTTATTTGTGAATTACCATCCTATATTATCCTTAATTACCAGCTTTTTCTACATTTTTCGCGTTAATGTCAATGCCTTGGTCATGACAAATCAGAATTTTATAGCGTTATAACACTAGTTTCAATAGAATGTAACCCATAATCAATAAAGCAAAACAAACCGTACATAATAGGTCTCTAAGTGTTTGGTGAAGAATTTAGGTAAACAAACAACAAATTATACAAATTCATTGCAAGGGTTATAAATTATGTTAAAATAAAATACGGACTTGATCTATTTAATATATGGATTAACAAAACTGATCTATGTATTTAAACGTGAATAGTCCCTTTTATATTCTGTCTATAGCATATATATTTTCTTGAAATGTTGGTTATCAGATTTATTGGATTAGCCATAGACATCAGGAACATTTATCAATTTGAAATTATGGTGATAACGGGTTCAGCCATGAAGTGAATCCAAATAAATGGTGTTTATGAGTTAATCTCATGGTTATGTAAATTTATAGCTAGGGGGTTTATTTAATGCCAAACATTGTTTTTGGTGAGTGTCTGAAACTTTTACTATCTGCCTTGGATATAAGCAATAACCGATTATCCAAAGCAATCAATGTAGATAGCTCATTAGTGAGTCGTTGGATTCATGGAAAAAGAGTACCTCCCTATAACTCCAGCTACATTGATAACATCTCGGAATACCTTTCTAATAATGTTCATAATTCATTTCAAGAGCAGCAATTAAATACAATTTTTTTGAATACATTTGTAGATAAAGAGATAACAGCTGGTATCAAGGAAAAAATCAAGAAGGCATTATTAGAAGCGCAGGGATACTCCATTGAATTCAACAAAAAAAGGAAGAAAGAAATTGAAATTAATTCATCGAACAAAGAACATATATCCAAACTTCTTAATGATGATCCGATAAACCATACGGAACAAAATATTACTCACTTTACCGAATTATCAAGCGAAGACAAGGTGATTTTGGGTGCCGAAAATATTCTAGCAGCTTGTTATGATTTGCTGGAAATTGCTACAAAGCAAAAGTGCGGGAAAAGTAATATTATGTATATCACTTATAATAACTTTATGTACGCAGAAAACTCATCCCATAATTATTTAATAAATTGGAGAGATACTTTACTAAAGGCTATTAAGAATGGATGGCATGTCCTTCTATTAATAAGATTGAATGGCAACACTGCTAGAACAATAGGATTTATGAATTGTATGATTCCTTTGGTTCAAACAGGTCAATTTATGCCTTATTATATTAAGAACTATGACAGCATTGCAATCGGTGATGAACTTGTCGTCGTTCCAGGGATTGGTGTACTATCATGTTTTTCAAGTAATTTACATTCTGAAATTAATTGTGGTCTCTTTATAAAAAACAAGTCCGCAATAGAACTGTATCAAAATCACTTTCAAGGTTTTATAGCAAAACATGCTCTACCTCTCGTAAAAATCTATAATAATCGTAATGATTATAGTCATTTATTAGCAGATAGCGAAGATAATATCGGCAATCGATTTATATTTAAATATTGCTTTAGTGTGTTAACACTACCAGAGCATTTATATGAGAAGCTTCTCGACAGGAGAAGGCTTTCCAACGATGCAAAGATCAAATCCATGGAGTTTTATAGAAAACGATTGAATGCATTTCTATCAAACATACAGAACTATGAATATAAGGATGTTTATATGGCAGCATCCATCAAAGATCTAATTAAGAATCATCAGCATTATTTATATAGCTTTGCGGGAATTGAACTAATGCATATGGATACCCATGATATTATTGAGTATTTGGAGAATATTATCGGACTTCTCCAAAAATATGACAACTATAACATTGCATTAATTCCGGAAAGTCAAGATAATACTGTGAATATGGAAAGTTTTTGTTGTATGATGAAAGAAAGGATTTCTGTATTGTTTGAATCAAAAAATCCATTAACTGGCATGTCGGATATACACGTATCTATTACGGAACCTACGACAGTTAAAGCAATATCTGATTACTTTATAAACCTTTGGGAGCATATCGCTCCTGCAAATAGAGAGAAATCTGAGGTTATTTCATGGCTACAAGATCAGATAACTATACTAAAGCAGCTAACATAAATAAAACTCACTGATTGTACTCAGCTCCCGGTAAAATCATGGTACGAATTCCAACCGAACTGCTCAGGTGTTCCGAAACACCTGAGCCTATAACATACTTCTGTACCAGTGCTGTCTTCCCGTGTGGTTTATCATATATTCCCCTGTATAGAGCTTCGAAATGGTTACTCGCTCATGCATAAATAACCATCCCGTTATATATCTTCTGGTGATTGTAATATTTATTTTTTTATTCCACACTCTTTAGAGCTTCTACCATATCAATCTTCCGCAGTGCTTTATTGGTGATATGGTTTACCAATAATGCAAAAGCCAAAGTAAGCACCGCTGCAATCAGATAACCTGCAACAGAAATCCGCACCCTGAAAGCGATATCCGCAATACTGACATTAGAAAGAATGACATAGGTAATTCCATAGCCAGCGGGCATACCGAGAAGAATGCCCAATAGGGTAAGAATAAAGGTCTCCTTGTTTACATAAGAATAAACCTCCTTAGGCAGGAAACCCAGCACCTTAACCGTGGCAAGTTCTCGTTCTCGTTCGCTGATATTAATATTTGAAAGGGTGAACAAAACTGCAAACGCTAAAGCTGCCGACATGCCAATCAGAAGATAGACTATCATATTAATAATTTGATTTACATCGCTAAAAGAGTTTCTAACCTCCTGATTGCTGCTAACGGTGAGAATTCGCTCGTCATCACTCAGAGTATCCAACCATGTCTGAGCGTCTGAATTATCCGATAATTTCAACAGAAAAGAATTCTCCGCATAGTCACCGAATGCCGCCTGATAACAGCTTTCGCGGATATACACGTAATTGCCTGCATAGTTTGTCGCAACAAAAGCCACCGGAAAATCATACTCCATATTATCTTCATTTTGCAGAGATACAACGTCATTATTGGTAAGGTTTAATTGTTTAGCGGCATTTTGAGTAACCACAATTCCATCCGAGGGAAGGGTCTTTGCCTCGTGTGTGTCTGAAGCATAGAGATGTACATAGGCTTCCAAATCCTCTCCATCCGGGATTACCATTACAGTAATATCCATATTATCGTTACTGCGTAGTGTCAAAGTGGTTGTCTGTATTTGTAGCTCCGCACTCACCATTTTGGACGCCTTCCATTCATCGGAAAGGCTCTTCATCTCCTCAGAGCTTAAGTTGTCTGTCATTACGATGGCGTCATATACCGTTATGGTATCAAATTGGTCAGACATCAGCCCACCTACCGTATCGCGTATACCAAAACCAAATACTATAAGCATCGCACAACCCAGGATTCCCACAATTGTCATGATTGCACGCTTTTTATATCTGAACAGATTACGGCAGGTTACTTTATTCAGGAAATTCAACCGTTTCCATAGGAAATGAATGTGCTCCAGCAGGATCCTGCTTCCGGCTTTTGGTGCTTTGGGTCTCATCAGCTCCGCCGGGCGCTTGTGCAGCATCTCACCACAGGAGATGGCCGTTGCACCTACTATGCCTAGCAGGAATAGGCCAAATCCACTCAAGCCATAGACAGGATAGTAAGACAGCTGAAAGGTCGGCAATACATATAGTCTACTTACGATGATTTCAATTACTTTGGGAAGTACATAAAAACCAATTACACTTCCAAGGATACCTCCGATCACACAAGCCAGTACGGAATAAAAAATATATTTCATACTAATCTGGTACTTCGTATAGCCTAGAGATTTATAAGTACCGATTAATCCTCGGTCCTCCTCTACCATTCGGGTCATGGTTGTCAGGCTAATGAGTATCGCAACCAGGAAGAAAATAAGGGGGAAAGCTTTCGTAATCTCTTGAATAAAGCTGATATCACTATTCAGTCCGGAAAAACTGTCATTACCGCTTCTATCCCAGACATACCATTTCGTCATGCTGATGCTTGCGGCCTCTTCCTTACCATCGGCCAGCTTCTGCCTGGCTATGGCAATAGAAGCTTCATAATCAGACTTATTTTCATCCAGCTTGGACTGACCGTCAATAAGTTCCGTCTCAGCTTCTTCTAATTCCTTTTTGGCATCGGCTAGCTTTTGTTTGCCATCCTTCAATTCTGTCTGCTTGTCAGAGAATTGCGCTTCAACCTCCGCTTTACTTTCATCCAATTTCCTTTGTCCATTGACAAGCTGCGCTTTGTTATCCTGTATTTCCTTTTTTGCATCAGAAATCTGCTCTAATGCGTCGCTTTTTTGCTTTGTCAGCGTCGCAGATTTTTCATCTAACAGTGTTTGGCTATAATTCAAGGTGCCATGGGTGACAGCAAGAGTGGAAAAAGCATTCAACTGCTCCTCTGACAGTGCATCTCCTGCAGACATGAAACATACTGCCAGAGCTTGGGTATCTGTTTGCAATGTGGCCATTGCTGTATTATAGGCATCTGTTTGCTCGCTTGTAGGTGTTTCCTCTTGTTTGATGGAAAGTAAATAGGGGGCTGCTTTTACACCGTCTGCAACCATATCCACCCATATCTGCTTCGCGGCTTTGCTGTTCCAGATCTGTTGTTCTGCAATTGTTAGCGTAGCTACAGTCTTGTTTAACTGATCATCAGCCTCAGATTTTTGTTTATTCAGTTCCACCTGGTTTTGTGCCAGCTGCTGCTCATAGCTGTCAAATTGCTTCAAGGTAGCTTCTTCCTGATTTTTTAGCTTCTCTTCTCCATCGTTTAGAGCTGTCCAGCCCTCATCTATCTCCTTTTGGGAAGCATCGAACTTTTCCTTTGCAGATTTCTTAGCATCCGTCAGCGCCTGTTCTCCATCGGACAGCTTTGACTCGTTAGATATGATTTCTGCCCATCCATCATTGACTTTAACCCAGCCATCATCAATTTCTGCCTGAGCCTCCGCTAGCTTTTGCTCTGCCTCAGTCATTTTGTCCGCAAGCAAAGCTTCTGCATCGGTAATCTTCTCGTTAGCTTCGCTGACAACTTCATCGTATCTGGCCTCCTCGCGGTCTTTCTGCAGGGTAGTCTTGATTGTGGCAGTCATATTGTCCATCAGAGCTTGGTACTCTGTTGAATAACAGTCCAGCTTGGAGGAACCATCTATGGTAAGGTAAATAGCGGTGTAAATGTCGCTATCGATACAGGCTGCTGTGGCATACATCATGTAATCACTGCTACTTGCGGAGAAAGAAAATGATGCCATGCTGCCTTCCTTGTTGGAAATATCCAGTGGACTTAGTATAATTGCTGTGATTTCATATTCAGCTACTGCTAACACCGGTGCCTGTGAATCACTTTCTATTGTAATATCCAAGTCAGCTTCATCATCCACATTATTTGCAGTTGTGATATCCGCTGCCGCTGCGTCCTTTTCCCCGTCAGCTTCTGATAGTGTTATAATATCACCAATCTGCAAGCCTGTATCATCGATAAATTTGAAATTCACGGCAATTTGCCCAGCTTTCGAGGGTAGTGTGCCTTCTAAAACATAAGGTTCGTTCATACCGTCTTTATCTAATGTGTTCAAATTAGCCAGCAGCGAATTTCCATTGCTTTGAAGGGGCTTCACATCGATGCTGTTATTGCCGAATACTGCACTCACACCCTCTACTCCGGAGACAGCAGAAAGATCATCATCAGTCAGTCCTAGGGTGGACACAATTTTTATGTCGTAAGTATTTTGTGCATCATAGAAATGGTTTGCGGATTGAAACACATTCAGGCATCCCACTGCAAATCCGGTAAAAACACCTGAGCCGAGAGCGACCATCACGATTATCGCAATGATTCTGGATAGGTTGTTTTTTAGAGTGCCAATTATATCTTTTAAAAGAGATCTTTTTTTCATAGGTTCACCATTCAATTTCTGTAATATCAATTGGTTGCGTATTGACAGTCATATTAATCACTTTGCCATTCTTGAAACGAATCACCTTATCAGCCACAATATTGTTTCCTGTGCCGTATTCTTTATATACATTTTCAAATGCAATAAATGCCATTGTATTTCCTCCAAAATATTCCGACCCGTTAGTCTTACAAGTTTTTTATGCTAATTAATTATTATAAAAAGGAATCTGCAAGCTATCAACCAACATTCAGTAGTTATGTGTCGGATTTACCAACACCGTGTTGTCTTGATATACTCCTTGTGATAGAATGAATAAAAAAGTAGGAGCAGCTTTATGAAGAAAAACCCAGAGCAAACTGAAATGACTCAGAAAAATATCCAAGAGGCCTTTTGGACTTTATACACTAAGCAAAGCATTGATAAAATCACAGTCAAGAATATCTGCAATTTGGCGGGATATAATCGCAGCACCTTTTATCAGTATTATGAAGATGTCTATGATGTGCTGCGTAAATTTGAAAATCAGCTTTTGAATGAGATAGACGAATTCGTTATTCAGTTTATGAAGCAAGCAGGTAGCCTGAATGCATCACTTGCAGTTCAAGCAGTCTTTGAGCTTTTTGAACGACTTAATAATTATATTACCGTCCTGTTCGGCTCTCATGGTGATACAGAATTCAAACATAAAGTTGCTGAGTACCTGAAGCCGATTTGGATAAAATACTTCTTCCATAGGGGTGATTACTCTCCTGCTGAAATTGATTTACTCATGGAGTATTATATTTCCGGTTTACTTTCCATGTATCAGAAATGGTTTATTGACCATAAAGATGTTTCCGTCGAGCGAATCATTCAACTGAGCTACCAGACACTCCCTGATACCAGCTGTTTTGGAAACTTTGATAAAGAATTACGGCAATAAATTTATTATCCAAAAACCTCCGTGAAAGAATGTTATGATAACACTCTTCCATGGAGGTTTATATTTTTCTATATTGATTCTTCTTGTGTCATATCCTTTCATAGATGCTATGATTTACCTCTACTGCGCTTCCAATTCTTGATTTCATATTGAGTATATCGTATTTAATAGCCTAAATATTAAAACATAAATAAAAATATAAAAAAAAGGTATCATTGTTATATCAATTAATCTTTTATTTCGTTTCGTATATGGTCGATTTAAAGCATTTTGAGAAAAAAATAAATCTTGAAATTCTCTAAAGATTAAAAACCCAATGAGCATTAAAATTACCACTAAATCAAGTCTTAAGACAGTAGATAAAATTGCCATTGTAGATATCTTCTCTGATATTGTTATAATCATTACGAATAACTCCTTTAAGACACCTTTATGATCCTATTAGTAAAAAATGAGAGGACATATCAGGTAACAGGTTATATTTAGTATTCCGTGAGCCAATGATATACCTAAAAGCGATCTCTTCCAGAGAAAGATCCGGCAAAACAACATTGATATCAAAAACACATAGGTCACATTTAATAAGGATTTTGAGGAAATGGTCAGGGCTGCATATAGCAGGCTTGTTAAACATATCGCTTTATTGTTACCTAGTAATTGATAAGCAACATTGAATAATAGCCCCCGAAATATAAATTCCTCTAACAGGCCTACGCAGATGATTAAGGTGAAAGCCCACATTATGATTTCTTCCGGCGCTACCGTTATTTTTTTAATGTCATACCGGCTAATGCAAAACTCGATTATTCCTAATGGCAGTCCCAGAAGCGCAATGATCAGCTGTTTGGGTAGTATACTAATTCTGAAGCCCAATTCTTTCGGTGTGATCCCAACTATTTTTGCCATCATAACACTGGTTATGAATAAAGGTACGCTTATCGCCATAATTCCAAAAGCCTCCGGTATACCTGTCAGCGGAAGAGATACATTGATAATCCTGATCAGGGGGATAAGAATCAGAGCTGAATATAGTGGATGGCAGGGCTCTTTATTCTTCATCATAGCTATTATTAAAAGCGATATTAGTATGGTCAGGTAGATGATGAAACCAATCGACATGCTCACAAAGGTAAAAATAGTTTCCGCTGAAACGATAAAAAATACAATTAGCCAAAAGATGAAGTCATTGGCTATGATAAGCTTTTCGAATAAAACTTTAATTATAATCCTCCCCCTTTACGCAAAAGCTTTTATCGCGATTCATGGTCAATCAGGCAATATTTTTACCCAGAGCCTAAGCTGCCTGTAAGGCTTTATATCTTGACCGTCCCGAAACAATAAAAATTCAACCTTTGCCAAATCTTCCAGCTTTTCCGCTTTAAAAAGCACAGTTATTTCCTGTTTTTCCTGGTCTTCCAAGTATATTGGTGATATGGTTTGAAGGATATCACCATCCACCCAAATTTCCATCCTGTATGTCGTTTTCTCTTGTTCATTGTTAATGATAACTGCTTTTACCGTTCCATTCTCTCCGGCTTGAAGCTGCTCAGGGTAGCCTGCCGTTACATCATCCGGTCCTGTTATATAAAATTCTGTAAAGCTTTTACCCGTTTTAGGAGAGGATAAGACAAATACTGAAGCAAAAACCAACAAGAAACCGGTTATCAGTAATGCTAAGTGGATCACCTTCGTTTTTTTTGTTTTATTTAGCCATATTATTAAATCGGTTGAAAACGATAATGCAAAGCGCTTCTCCTCTGGTAAATTGGTTCGTCTGTACCAGCTTATGAAAAATAAAAAAATGTCCAAAAATACAAGCGAAAGCATCATCGGTAAAAGCCTGACACCTGTTGACAAATAATTCAACAGCAGTCCGATTAGGGGAACGATGATGATACTTAATCCTATCCCTAAAGCGATACGAGCTGAGCCATCAAATTCATCCTTTTCGGGGAATAAGACTGCCATCAGCAAATACCCGGGAAGGAATAAAGCAAAAGGCAACCCGAGAATAACTCTAAGTAAATCACCAAAAAAAACCATTACGAGTAACAAGCCGATTATTATTACATACTCTTTTTTTAAATTGATCCTCAATCCGGATCACCTCCCCATTACACTTCTTTTTATTCATGATAAGTGAAACGATTTATCGTTTCACCTTATTCATAATAACAGAATTTCTCGCGAAGCGTGAAATCTGTTATTTAAACCCCTGTATATCTCCGGAATCATAAATCATATTACAGCTTTCTAATGTATCCCATAAAGGTAAATCATTCGGATAGTAATCCATTTTTTCTCCGATTGTAGGGGTGAATAAAAACTCGCCATCCGGTGAGGTAAACAACTGGAGAGGCCGTTTCGCTAACTCAGTATTTCTTATTAATATAATATCGCTGCTGCCGCTTCTCAGGAACTCCTGTTGCTGCTGATTAACCTCAAGCACATTGACTTTCTCTGCGTATTCGGAATTTTCCAAATACCGGCAGGAGGAATAATCAGACATAACAATTCCGTCAGCAATCTGGGCCACACTGTTCAGTGAACTGCACTCTTCCTCGGTTAAGTAAAAGGTATAAAACAGCCTCTTAACAATTGGGTTGTCTGAAGCTGTAAAATCATTGGACACAGCCAGGAAAGCCATAACAAAAAATAGAATGACAACAACTGATTTCGCTTTTAGTTTATAAGAGATAAAGGTAAGTCCTGCCGCACCTGCAATGCAGAAACAAAGAAAGGAATA
>JAEZKL010000027.1 GCA_023415475.1 Bacillota bacterium
TCCTAGTACAATGTATGAATAGTTAAGGAATTTTAATGTATTTATGTAATATAAGCTTTGAAACAACATATATTTAATAAGATGGTAGCGTCGATTTAATAAACATACAGGGGAGATAGAATAATGAATGAAAACAAACATAGGACCATAGGGAACATTATCGTTGCTCTAATTCTGGTGGGAGGTCTGATTGCGGCATCTTTAATAGCAGTCAATGGAATCATTACGGTGAAAAGTACACGAACCAGTATCGTTGTTACCGGATCCGCCAAACAGCAGATTACATCTGATCTGATTGTATGGACTGGATATTTCCATTCTCAGTCAAAGGTATTAAAGGACGCTTATACAGAGCTGGAAACAAGTCGTGATAAGGTTAAGAATTATCTGATCGATAAAGGGATTTCTGAAGCAGATCTTGTATTCTCGGCGATCTCAACCAATGTTGTCTATGTTTATAATGAATACGGCGTATATACGAATGAGGTTGATTATTATGATTTAAGCCAGACCGTGAATATCAGATCCGGTGAGATTGATAAGGTAACAGAGCTTTCCAGAAGTGCAACGGAGCTACTGAATGACGGAGTCCAATTCCAATCCTATGAGCCTCAGTATCTGTATACTAAGCTGGCAGATCTTAAGGTGGAGATGCTTGCAGCAGCCACCACAGATGCAAAAAAGCGCGCCCAGATGATTGCAGAGAATGCCGGAAGCAAACTTGGAAGCTTAACCTATGCAGACATGGGTGTTATGCAGATTACTCCACTGTATTCCAATGCAATCTCCGATTACGGGATCAGTGATACCACTTCCTTAGAGAAAGAGATAACAGCAGTCGTTCATTGCACCTTTAGAATTAAGTAATTGTATCTTAGGAAATAAAATCATAGTGCTCCGGCTTGAAGGAAGAGCACCTATTGGATCATTAATCATCCAAAAGGGAAGCAGCTTGTTTCAGGCACGGAGCTTTTTGCTTGACAAATGAGATAGTAATAGCTATTGTAAGAATAGCTTATAAATTGTAAACAATTATTTTAAAAAAAGGGAGTGAACTCTGTATGAAGATATATCATAAGAAGACGAACGAAGAGCTGGAACAGAGCTTAACGAAGCTCCAATATGAGGTAACCCGGCATAATGCCACGGAACCACCGTTTCAAAATGAATATTTTAATGAATTCAGAGAAGGAATCTATGTTGATATAACAACCGGTGAACCACTCTTTATGTCTACGGATAAGTTTGAGTCGGGGTGTGGGTGGCCTAGTTTTGCCAGACCCATTGATGCTGCAGCAATCAAACAGGTAAGAGACTTTAGTCATGGTATGATAAGGACAGAGGTAAGAAGTAAGACAGGAGATGCGCATCTTGGACATGTTTTCCCGGATGGCCCGGTCGAGATGGGTGGTCTTCGTTACTGTATTAATAGCGCAGCACTTAAGTTTATCTCATTAGAAAGCATGGAGAAGGAAGGCTATGCAGAATATCTGGAACTTTTTGAAAAGAGAGATTAGCAGATATTAATAATTTATCAAACGACAAATATATGCCCCGCGTTATCTAAATATGAAGGGCACACTTGACACTAAATATACAGGTATTAAGAAAGGCTTGGTTATTTACATGAATAGTATGATACAAATGATGGATTTTAATGGACTTCAGTGGACTATTATCGTTATTACCGCTTTATTCGTAGGCTTCTCCAAAACAGGAATAGGCGGAATTATGATGCTGGCAATTCCGCTCCTTGCGACCACCTTTGGCGGTAAGGATTCCACCGGGATTCTCTTACCGATGCTTCTCGTGGGAGATATCTTTGCTATCTGGTACTATAGGCGCAGCGTTCAGTGGCATAATGTCTTTAAACCCTTGCCATGGGCAGTGATCGGTATAGCACTGGGAGTGATTGTAGGAAATTATATCAGCGACAGGACCTTTGTTATACTGATCGGAATTATAGTCTTATTCTGTTTGGGCATCTTGGTTTATACCGAGAAGAAGGGAAAGGACTTCAATGTGCCGAACGATGCCTGGTTCTATATTATGGTAGGCATATTAAGTGGTTTTTCTTCCATGATCGGCAATGCGGCAGGACCGATTTTCAGTATCTATTTGTTGGCGTTGGGCTTTAAGAAGAATAATTTCATGGGTACCAATGCATGGTTTTTCTTCATTATTAATCTAACCAAGCTGCCACTTCAGATATTTGTGTGGCACAATATCGGTATAAGCTCATTAACTACTACTATAATAATGATACCGGTCATTACCGTCGGTGCAGTATTGGGATACTTTGTTCTTAAGAAGATCAATGATAAATACTTCCGCTATATTGTGATTGTTATGACAGCCATAGCGGCGATACGGCTCCTTTTATAAATTCTCCGACTTAGTTACAAATTGATGCGTCCGGCCCATTTTGTAGGCAAGCGTGATCATACTCTGCTCCTCATTTGTTAATTCACGCCGGTACATTTTAACAAATTGCTGTAAAAGTCCCTGATAATCAACCACTTGCTTTGGCTGTGCGTCCCTATGTCGGTAAAAATTCGGAGTATATTTCTTCGGCAGAAGTGTAAGACCCGATAGCTTCTTAAATAGCTGGGCGGTATAGTAGGCATCATAAAGTGCATTGTGAAACGGATAGGAGATGGCGATGGAAAGTGCTTCAACCGCCGCTTGCAGGCTTAATAGTTTTTTGGTGGATTGTTTTAAATAGATGGATGCATATGGCTGAAGATTAATAACCATATCCGGTAATCGATTCAGGTTATAGCTGTGGAAGAGAGCATTGCGGTACAATTCTTTGATATCCGTCATACCCCAGGTACACAGCACACAATCGTCCCCCATAAACTGAATGAAATCATCCAGATTCAGGGGGAATTCCTTCTCGCTCATCAACTTCTGTGTGGTTATCCCGGTTAATTCCGATATAAAGTCATTAACCTTAAGATAGATAGAGGGCTTGATATAGCGGTTAAAGGTAGCTACAGCATTCTGCTCTGAATCCAATTTGATCGCACCGATTTGTATGATTTCGAAAGGGCAGACGGATAGCTTGTCAGCAGATATATTTAAGGAAGAAGGCTCCTGATTAAATTCCAGATCCAATACGATATAATGCATTTGCTTGTCTCCCTGCTATTCATTAGCTTTGGCTCTGATTACATGCCTATGCTTTCATTATATCTTATTTTGCTTCATTTTAAAGAAAAATATCCGGAATACAATTACATGCATTGATGTTTATCATGAGTCACTACCTTATCTACGATAATATGTATCATGCCATTTGGTATCTTCCAATCAATGCTGCTGCCTTCCTTTAATCCAAGAATTGCAGTACCCATAGGAGATAATACGGATATCTTATTATCTTTGAGATTTATATCCTCCGGGTAAACAAGAGTAACTTCCTCCGGTGCACCGTCCACGAGCAGCATTACCGTAGAATTCATCGTTATAAAGCTGCACGATGAGTC
The DNA here is from genome assembly GCA_023415475.1 of Bacillota bacterium. Taxonomy (GTDB): domain Bacteria; phylum Bacillota; class Clostridia; order Lachnospirales; family Lachnospiraceae; genus Mobilitalea. Next base: position 3,492 of record JAEZKL010000027.1, read on the forward strand.
CTCCGGTGTTACGACCTTGGCTCGATTAACCTCCCTCTCGAGATCCTTCAGATAAGGAGCATCCCTCCTTTGAGTTGAATCGGATTTATCAATCAGAGCTATAATTCTGTTTTTATCTTCCTGTGTAATAAAAATGTCTTGCGACATATTGGATCCCCCTTATTTTAATATCAATTATGAAATCAATCCAGAGTGAACTTCGGCAAAGGCTTTGTAATAATCATAATACTGCTCATCGCAGGCCGAAAATAAGTATCTTGCAAAAAGATTAGTTACTCGATACCCTTGTTTGCTTAATTGTTCCATATGCGGCCTGAAATCATCAACGGACGGATTGCTGTAAGGAACCTTTAATACAAAAGATAGATAGGTAGCGTTATCATCCTTTTCCCATATCTTTGGGTGATTTTCGGTGGTTGGAATCGCCAGACCAGTCTCAACACAGCCTCTCTTATCGTTGTAAAGAAGAATACTTTGATATTGGTCCTTAATATAAATAGCCCAGGCTTGGTTATCATCAATGGAAAATTGATAGATATTGTTATAATCGGGCATTTCTCTAAGGTATTGCTGTTCGCTAAGCCGCTGATATTCTCTAATATATTCTGTTTTTTTGGTGATATAAGCCTTGGCAGTATATAACTCCTGCAGCTTCTCATCCAGGTTATGGTTCAGGTCCGACAGTGAAGCTTCCAATTCGTACGGTGACAGCTGAGGCAGCCTTTTCATCTCCTCAATTGACATTCTAAGACAACGGTAATGGGCTAAATCGGAAATGGTATACACAGAGTTAGGGTTATATTGACGGTAGTTATTTTCGTCATCCCGTTTCATCTGTATCAGACCTTCGCTTTCCCAATAACGAAGTGTAGACTTTGGTATATTTAATAATTCTGATATTTCACCGATGGAAAATGTGCTTTTCATCCTAATAACCATACCTTTCCTACCATTTGTACTAGTTTGATCTATATTATACTTTGGATGTAGTCATCCTGAGTGATACAAAAAAGGATTGAATTTCCTAATTCCTTTTCGTAAGTGAAACCTGATTTTTCAAATGCTTTCATAGATCGTACATTCTTTTTGTTGATCTTCGCGATGACGCGAGGGATTCTCCATTGAAAAAATGCTATGTTCAGACCTTGACGTATCGATAGTTTACCTAAGCCTTGGCCCCATTTATCTTGATCGCCGATGACAATCACCATCTCTGCTTCATGAGTTCTGCGTACCAGCTTGAGAAAGCCGATGGGATTTTGCTCCTCGTCATGAATCAGAAAGAAGCTTCCGTCATGGTTAAACAGATGTGTCATAATAGACATATTGACCCGATCTACGGCATGTTTGATCTCTGATGATATATTTGATACCTCATTCAAATACTTGGTAACCTCATGATTTTCCATCCAGTTCATAATGACGATAGCGTCATTTCTGGTCACCTCTTGGTTAAGCATTACATTCTTTGCTCTCATTATATCATATCCTTTCGCAATATAATAAAAGCCTTTCATAGTTTGTAACAGAAAGTTTTACTATGACGGTTCTTTGTATTCAGGTCCGATGACCTTCTAATCGGTATTATAAAGGTTAAAGTTACTTTAATGTCAATAACCCTAATCAAATATCATATAAATATCGTGTCCTAAAATAAAAATGGATTATATTTGTGATCAGGCGTTTCTGATAAAATGTGATTTAAATCACATTTTTATCAATAGAGTATGTGTTATAATGCCTAAGCCCATGTTTTCGGCAGGGCAATTATCTCTGATTACAGAAAGGATCGATTGGATGAAGACCTATTCAGGCCCCAAAGCACTCACCGAATACATATTATATCAAAGCAGACACAAAGCAAATAAGACCTTCCCTATACTTCTGGTTCAGGGTATTTTAGCAGGCATGTATATTGCCGTAGGTGCAATCGGATATCTCAAATTGGCATCAGGATTAAGTGACCCGGGACTGGGTAATTTCCTTGGTGCGCTGGTCTTTCCTGTAGGAATTATAGCTATCCTGCTTATGCAGGCAGAGCTTTTTACCAGCGACTGCATGGTTATGTTGGCTGTTTATACAAAGCATACAAAGATAAATAAGATAATAAAAATTCTTCTATTAATACTGATAGCAAATCTAATCGGAGCAATCATTGTTGCCTTAATGACAACAACCGCGGACGTATTCAATGACGCAACCTTAAGTCTGGTGATCGAAAAAGCAGAGCATAAGGTACATATGCCCTTCATTAAGCTGTTGGTAAGCAGTATTTTATGTAATTTCATCGTATCAACAGGGGTATGTCTGGCATACAGCTGCAGGGAAGAGATCAGTAAGGTAGTGGTAGTCTGGCTGGCAATCACTGTATTTGTTCTAAGTGGGACAGAGCACGTTGTAGCTAACATGTATTATCTCTTTGCTGCTTATTTTGGCGGTGCGGATATCAGTCTATTACAAATATTATATAATCTTTCCGTTGCAGCCCTCGGTAATTTCATCGGAGGAGGCATCATCGTCTCAGGAGCGAATTATCTTTTGGCTTTCCGGGACATTGAAAAACCGTCGGAGCACTAAACTGAATTATATAGGGAGGCTTAAACCCTTATTATTATACTTCGTGGATGATATTATTACTCAACTAGAGCAATTGATATCATCCACGAAGTTTTTTTATGAGGCATAGAAGAATTCGAAGCAAACTCATTTCAGTATATTAATTGGTGTTGCAACAGCTTTTATAAATTTCCGCAAAAAGATGATTGACAATACAAGCTCATCTGACATATAATATCAGTAATCCATACTAAATAAGTATGAATAGTATGAAATGTTGAAAGGAGAAACATATATGAAGAAAAAAATGACAATAATGAATGAAGATAAGAGAGAGGCTGCCCTCATGTGTTGCTCCTGCTGTTGTTGTAGCTGTTAACGATGAATATTAACTTGAAAGCATTTGGGTCTATGATAGTAGCCCATATACGAGTAACCATACAAATTATGAAAGGGAGAATAAAATCTCCCCATAACTTAAGTAAGAATTTATATAATCTTGGAAGGAGATTTTTATATGAATATAGATTTCTTAGCCTTAGGCGCTTTAGGAGCAGCCATTATTTTAATCGGAGCATTGGTGCTTTTACGGAAGAAGCACATTGATTTTGGAATTAGAACGATTGTAGCTATGATATTTGGTATTGGATTAGGTTTAGCCTTCAAGGGTCATACCGATTATGTTAAACCGATTGGCTCCATCTATGCCAACGCAATCTCTGCCTTTGTAGTACCTTTATTATTCTTTAGCGTTATTACTAGTGTGACTAAACTGGAGAACATAAACCGCCTGAAGACAATCGGTGTAAAGAGTATCGGCTTACTTACCTCCACTACCTTTATTGCATCCACTCTGACCATTGTTACAGCCTTAGCCTTTGGGATTGGGAAGGGTGCGGATATTGTACTTCCGACGGACTATGAGGCCAAGGAGGTTCCCCAAATTTCCCAGGTGATTATTGATTTATTTCCAAAGAACTTTTTTGCTCAGGCCTCGACGAATACAATCGTACCTGTAATCCTGTTTGCATTGGTGATCGGAATAGCAGTGGTAGCATTATCAACCAAGGATCCGGAAGGAGTTAAGCCCTTCCAGGATTTTGTGAATTCAGCCTCTAAGGTAATCAATAAGGCCATTTCCTATATTATTAAGTTCACTCCCTATGCCGTATTAGCTCTGGTAGCCAATGCTGTCTCCAACAACGGTGCAGATAAATTATTACCGCTGTTATCCATCCTGTTGGTATCCTATCTCTTATGTGCAGTTCAGACCTTTGGTGTGAATGCGGTCCTGATCGGAGCTTTGGCAAGACTCAATCCACTTAAATTCTTCAAGCATATCTGGCCCGCTCAGGTAATTGCCTTTACTACACAAAGTAGTATCGGTACAATACCTGCGACAGAAAAATGCTTGAAAAAGGCTGGTGTATCGGAAAAAATCACTTCCTTTGCCGTACCGCTTGGTGCGAATATCGGAATGCCCGGATGTGCCGGAATCTGGCCTACAATCATTGCTGTATTTGCAATTCAAGGCCTAAACTTAAATTATTCGATTGGACAGTACCTGTTACTCATCCTGATAACTACCTTGGTCAGCATCGGTACCGTAGGGGTTCCCGGTACGGCTACCATCACAGCAACCGCCGTATTTGCTGCTGCAGGATTACCGATTGAGATCATTGTTATTCTGTCACCCATCAGCTCCATCGTAGATATGGCGAGAACTGCAACGAATGTCAGTGCAGCTGCTACCAGTGCACTTATCGTAGCTAGAAGCGAGAATGAGCTTGATCTGGAACAATACAATAATGTTGACAATAGTCAGGAATTAGTCACAGAATAGTATATAGGCATTACAATATAAGCCCCCTGTGTGAAGTCCTCCGGTATTTAAAATGAAGCTTTCCACAAGCTGATTGACAGATCAAAAATCCCTTAGGTTAGATGCATAGAAGGCCTTTCCGGTATTAATATCAATGCAGGAAGGGCCTATATTTTATTATTTTTGAGTTTCTAAACTGAATTAGTGTGTTATAATAATATACAAAATTCAAAACCAGTATAGAAATACGAATTGTTACTCATAAATATTAGTTAGGCAACCGTTTTGGGACGTTTCACAGAAAGGATGGGAATTATTAATGAAGCATAATAATAGGAAGAATAATAAAGAAAAATCGTTAAAAGAATTCAACCTCTCAGGAAAGACATATCATTATTACTCTCTTAAGGCTCTGGAGGAGGAAGGATATGATATCAGTCCTCTTCCTTATTCAATAAAGGTACTGTTGGAATCGGTACTTCGGCAGCAGGATGATTATGTAATCAAGGAAGAGCATATCAGTAGCCTTGCGGATTGGACAAAACGTAAATCAGGCATAGAAGAGGTACCCTTTAAGCCTGCAAGAGTCATTCTTCAGGACTTTACCGGAGTACCGGCTGTTCTCGATCTGGCTTCCATGAGAGCAGCCATTGATGAATTGTCTGTCAAGTACTCTCAAAACAATAATAACCTAGATAGCGAAGCCTTGGTCAATCGGATTAATCCGGACGTATCGGTGGATTTGATTATTGATCACTCCGTTCAAGTGGATTGCTACGGAAGCTCTGAGGCTCTTGTGGAAAACAGCAGATTGGAATTCGAGCGAAACAAGGAGCGTTATCAATTTCTAAATTGGGCTAAGAAAGCCTTCTGTAATTTTGCGGTTGTACCTCCTGCCAACGGCATTGTTCATCAGGTGAATCTGGAATATATCGCGAAGGTAGTACTGGAGAGGACGGAAGACGATAAGACTGTTGTGTTCCCTGATACCTTGGTAGGTACCGATTCCCATACCACGATGATCAACGGACTAGGCGTCCTAGGCTGGGGTGTCGGAGGCATAGAAGCAGAAGCCGGGATGTTAGGACAGCCTTCCTATCTGCCGATTCCCGAGGTGATCGGAGTTCAAATGATAGGGGAATTACCGACCGGAGCAACCGCTACCGATCTTGCTCTTCGGCTGACAAAGCTGCTTAGGGAGCGTGGTGTGGTTGATAAATTCGTAGAGTATTTTGGTGAGGGTGTTAAGCATCTGTCCTTGGCGGATCGAGCCACCATTGCCAATATGGCTCCGGAGTATGGTGCTACCTGCGGTTTCTTCCCGGTAGATCAGGTCACCTTGAATTATATGAGACTGACCGGTAGAAGCGAGGAACAGGTTGCACTTGCGGAAGCTTACCTAAAAGAAAATGGAATGTTTAATGATTATCAATCAGACCCGGTATATACAGAGGTGCTTACCCTGGACCTTTCTACGGTCACCTCGGCGCTGGCCGGTCCGAAGCGTCCTCAGGATCTGATCCCTCTGGAGTTGATGAAGGAGAAATACCTATCATCCGTTACTGCTCCGAAAGGAAATCAAGGACATGGCTTGCCTGAGGAGGTGCTTAATAAAAGTGTAGAGCTTCATCTTAAGGATGGAAGAACCAGTATGATGGAGACCGGTTCCGTCGTGATTGCTTCCATCACCTCCTGTACCAATACCTCGAATCCTTCCGTTATGCTGGGTGCAGGTATCCTGGCTAAGAAGGCGGTAGAACGAGGACTTACGGTTCCGGCTCATGTGAAGACCTCTCTTGCACCCGGCTCCAAGGTAGTAACCGGATATCTGGAAGCCGCCGGCTTACAGGGTTATCTGGATCAGCTGGGCTTTCAGATTGTAGGTTATGGCTGTGCTACCTGTATCGGTAATTCGGGACCGTTGCTTCCTGAGATTTCGGAAGCGATTAATGAGAATGACCTTCTGGTATCCTCCGTGCTATCCGGTAACCGTAATTTCGAGGGGCGTATTCATGCTCAGGTGAAAGCGAATTACCTGGCATCACCGCCTCTAGTTGTTGCTTACGCCCTTGCAGGAACAGTAAATATAGATCTGCTGAAGGAGCCGCTGGGAGTAGACAAGGATGGCCGAGGAGTATATCTTAAGGAGCTTTGGCCAACGCAGGAAGAGCTGGAACAAGCAATTGCCGATTACGTAAGTCCTGAATTGTTTCAATCGGTATATGCAGCAATTTATGAGAATGATATGTGGAATGAGATTAGTGCCGGGGAGAGCAAGCTATATCCGTTTGAAGAGGATTCAACCTATATCAGAAAGCCTCCTTTCTTTGAGAATTTTTCCATGGAGCCGAAGGATATTCAGGCAATCTCCGGGCTTCGGACATTAGCAAAATTCGGTGATTCGATTACTACGGACCATATCTCGCCAGCCGGTGCCATCGGTAAGAATACACCGGCAGGTCGATATCTTCAGGAGCTTGGGGTAGAGGTGAAACAATTCAATACCTATGGCTCACGAAGGGGGAATCACGAGGTAATGATGCGCGGTACCTTTGCAAATGTACGAATCAGTAACCAGCTGGCGCCCGGAACAGAAGGCGGTTATACCACCTACTGGCCGACCGGAGAGGTAATGTCCATTTATGATGCCAGCCTTAATTATAAGAAGACCAATACCGGCTTAGTGGTTCTGGCAGGCAAGGACTATGGTATGGGCTCCTCCAGAGACTGGGCTGCAAAAGGCCCCAGCTTACTGGGAGTTCAGGTGGTTATCGCAGAAAGCTATGAACGGATTCACAGGTCCAATCTGGTTATGATGGGAATTCTGCCTCTTCAGTTTATGAAAGGAGAGAATGCTGCAAGCCTTGGACTGTCAGGGGAAGAGAAATATGACGTTGCGCTCGATGCGAAGCTGAAGCCCAGAGATCAGGTTAAGGTCACAGTAACCCGAAAGGACGGTACGACAATGGAATTCTTTGCCTTGGTACGTTTTGATTCCTATGTAGATATTGATTACTATAAGCATGGGGGAATATTACCGATGGTGCTTCGCCAGAAGCTGCAACAGATTAATTAGAAAGAATTTTAATGGAGTAAAGATCGTAAAGAAGAGTATTAGTTGTACAGCTTCTTTTACAGAAGATTACCAAGGGAGTAACCAAAGGATGAATTTTTATTTTGCCCCTATGGAGGGGATTACAGGGCACCTATTCAGAAATGCCCATCATACATTTTTTGATCATATCGATAAGTATTTTGCACCGTTCCTTTTTGCTAATCAGCATGACGGCTTGAAAGGGAAGGATATCAAGGATATTCTACCGGAACACAACCAGGGAATTGTATTGATTCCGCAGTTATTAACGAACAATGCCAAGGATTTCATCTTTACGGCAAAGAAGCTAAAGACATTGGGATACGATGAAATAAATCTTAATCTGGGATGTCCCTCAGGAACCGTTGTTTCAAAATACAGAGGCTCAGGCTTCTTAGCAAAGCAATTGGAGTTGGATGCATTTTTAGAGGAAATCTTCTCGGAAGCGGTGACGAAGATATCCATCAAGACTCGAATCGGAAAGGATCACCCGGAGGAATTCTACGAGCTGATGGAGATCTATAATAAATACCCGATGGAGGAGCTGATTATCCATCCAAGAATTCAAAAGGATTTCTATAAGAATACGCCGAATATGGAGATCTTCCGTTATGCCGTAACGCATAGCAAGAACCCGGTCTGTTATAACGGGGATCTCTGTACCGTGGAAGACTATCAGCGTTTTACTGCTGATTTCCCTGAAGTCTCCAAGGTTATGCTGGGCCGAGGCTTGCTCACGAATCCTGCACTGGTTGATGCGATCACTAAGGATTCGAAGCTTAGTAAGGAATTAATGAGAGCTTATCATGATAGAATCTATGGGGATTATAAGGCGATTCTCTTTGGTGATCGTAATGTTTTATTCAAAATGAAGGAGCTCTGGTTTTACCTAAGCAAGGCCTTTTCAGACAGTGAAAAGTATGCAAAGAAGATTAGAAAATCTGAGAGATGCACTGATTATGAGGAAGCTGTCAATAAAATGTTTGATGAATGCGAGTTGAAATTTTAAATTCCAAGAGTGAGAAGGATACAAAAGTCCTATGATTAGGGACTATTATTGTATCATTCTCACTTTTTTCTTGATAATTTAGGAATGCATTGTTAATAATGAACAAAAAATATTTGATAAGTTCATTTTTTAAGACATTTTTGCTGGAAATTAGGTTTTTTACTTAGGAGGGATAGGATAAAATAAACCTACAAACAAAATAAAGAAAAGGGGATTACATACATGAAAAAAATGATATCGATTTGTTTGGTACTTGTTATGGTTTTATCCTTGGCAGCTTGTGGTAAAACAGAAAAAGAGACAAATGGTTCTACAACCGGCAACGGTACAGCTACAAATGAGACAAAAGAAGAGACAAAAGAAACGGCAGCACCAACGGAGGCGACCCAGGCAAGCGGTGATTTAGTAGTTTATTGCCCCCATCCCTTAGAGTTTATTAATCCTTTGGTTAGTGAATTTGAGTCACAGACGGGAATAAAGGTTGAAGTCATTGCAGCCGGAACCGGTGAGCTTTTAAAGAGAGTAGAGTCCGAACAGGCAAATCCTCTGGGTGATATATTCTGGGGCGGATCTCTTTCTACAATGAAGCCGCAAATGGAATTATTTGAGAGCTATCAATCCGCGAATGAAGAGTTCGTTCAGGAAGGTATGAAGAATGTTGAAGGTTCACTTACTAGATTTACTGATATTCCCAGTGTTATTATGGTAAATACGGACTTAATCGGTGATATTGAAGTGAATGGCTATGAAGATCTTCTTAACCCGGAATTAAAGGGTAAAATTGCTCATTGCGATCCTTCCAAATCCTCCTCCTCTTATGAGCATTTGATCAATATGCTCTATGCTATGGGTAAAGGTGATCCAGAATCAGGCTGGGATTATGTCAACAAGTTCTGTGAGAACCTTGACGGTAAATTATTAAGTGGTTCCTCTGCAGTGTATAAAGGCGTAGCAGATGGCGAATATGTAGTTGGTCTTACCTTTGAAGAGGGTGCTGCGAAATATGTTGCCGATGGTGCACCGGTTAAGGTTGTTTACATGGAAGAGGGCGTTATCTCAAAACCCGATGGTGTTTATATTATCAAGAATGCAAAAAATATGGACAATGCAAAGCTTTTCATTGACTTCATTACAGGAAAAGAAGCGCAGACTATTATCGTAGAGCAGTTAAACCGTCGTTCCGTACGAACCGATGTTCCTGCACCTAGCTATTTAGTACCGAAGGAAGAAATGAATATTATTTTTGATGATGAAGAATTAGTAGTTGCAAAGAAGGAAGAATGGTTAGAGAAATTCAACGAAATTTTCACTAGCTACTAAACCGAAGGTTATCTGTAAACAGATATAGAGACAAGCTCACAACCAGTTTGTGAGCTTGATCTTTAAGATAATCCCCTACAGCAAACGGCTAAGAGAAAGGCATGGTTATTAATATGAGTAATTCAATCAATATAGAGAATGTGGTAAAGAAGTACGGTGATGTAACAATAATTCCTGATCTGTCCGTACATATTAAGAACGGCGAATTTTTCACACTGTTAGGTCCTTCCGGATGTGGAAAGACTACCTTACTGCGGATGATTGCAGGGTTTAACAGTATTGAAGGCGGAACCATTAAGTTTGATGATAAGGTAATCAATAATATTTCCGCACATAAGAGAAATATCGGTATGGTATTCCAAAATTACGCGATTTTCCCTCATTTGACCGTAAGACAGAATGTGGAATATGGCTTGAAGATTCGTAAGGTCAATAAGATTGAGATGAAGAAAAGAGTAAATGATATCTTAGAGGTCGTAAAAATCAGTGATTATGAGGATCGCCTACCGGAAAGATTATCAGGCGGCCAGCAGCAAAGAGTGGCACTGGCAAGAGCAATCGTCATTCACCCCAGCGTTCTTTTGATGGATGAGCCTCTTTCCAACCTTGACGCAAAGCTAAGGATCGAGATGAGAAGTGCAATCAGGGAGGTTCAGAAGCAGGTAGGTATTACGACTGTCTATGTAACCCACGATCAGGAAGAAGCTCTTGCTATCTCAGATCGGATTGCCATTATGAATGAGGGTGTGATACAGCAGATAGCAACACCGGAGCAAATCTATACAAGACCAAACAATGTGTTTGTCTCAACCTTTATCGGGCATTCCAACCTATTTCATGGAACCTATCATACAGATACCTTAGGTGCTTATGTAAAATTCCAGGATGGTTATAAGGTGTATGTACCTGAACTTAAGAGGGATTGTAAGGAGGGAGTAAAGGTTATTATTTCGGTTCGTCCCGAGGAGTTTATTATATCGGATGAAGGTCTTAAGGTAAGGATTAAGAACAGAACCTTCTTAGGTAAGTATACAAATTATGAGATGGAATTTGAAAGCGGTATGGTGGTTGATAATCAGCCATCCTTGGAGTATTCACAGGATTTAGGTCAATCCTCGAAGATATTTGATATAGGTGATACTATCACCCTCAAACCGAATGCAGTTAAGATCAATGTATTCTCTGAATGCGGAAAACATAGTTTAATTAAAGGATGTGAATGATATGAAACGAGAAAGACGTTTTAAATTTGATTTTTGGACGATTATTACCCTAGCGATCGTGATCGTTTTTGCCTTATTCCTGGTTTATCCTTTACTTTCCTTATTCGCCAGCGGCTTTAAGGATCCTAACACCCAGGAGCTAACAATGGCCAATTTCTTTAAATTCTTTCAAAAGAAGTATTATTACCGTACTCTGTGGCATAGCTTCCTTGTTACCTCCTGTACCACTGCTTTAGCGGTCGCAATCGGAGCACCGTTAGCATACTTTTCAACGGTATATAAAGTAAAATTCAAGGGCTTAATGGATATACTGATCATTATCTCCATGTTATCCCCTCCGTTTATCGGTGCTTATTCCTGGATTGTACTTGGTGGACGAAGCGGTGTAATCACCAAATTCTTCATGAATGTATTTGGGATAGAGACGCCCTCTGTCTATGGCTTTGGAGGGATCCTTCTGGTTCTGACCTTAAAGCTGTATCCATATATCTATCTTTATACGAAGGGTGCCTTAAAAAAGGTTGACAGCTCCTTAAGTGAAGCTGCGGAAAGCCTTGGCTGCAGCCCCTTCCGTAAGATAACCACTGTGATTATTCCACTGATTGCTCCGACAATCTTAGCCGGTTCCTTATTGGTCTTTATGAATGCTCTGGCAGACTTTGGAACACCGATGTTAATCGGTGAGGGATATACAGTTATGCCCGTATTAATCTATAATGAATTCATCAGTGAGGTTGGGGGTAAGGCTAATTTTGCAGCCGCCCTGGCAGTTATCCTAGTAATAATCACCGGTGTTATGTTCTTAGGTCAAAAATATGTGGTTAATAAGAAGTCCTTTACCATGAGCTCCCTTCGTCCGATCCAAGAAAAGCAATTGCATGGTGTTAAGAATGTCATACTGCATGTAGCGATCAGTTTGGTGGTATTCTTATCCATCATTCCGCAAATAACTGTTGTATACACCTCCTTTAAAGCAACCAAGGGTGCCATGTTTACGGATGGCTTTTCCCTGGAAAGCTATCAGACCATCTTCGCCAACCTGGGAAAATCCATCCTGAATACGTATAAATTCGGTATCATTGCAATTATTATCATTGTATTTATGGCAATGTTTATCGCTTATATCACTACACGCAGACGAAGCTGGCTAACCAATATCATTGATTCCATGACGATGTTCCCTTATATCATACCGGGCTCGGTACTTGGTATCACCTTATTGCTGGCATTTAATAAAAAGCCTTTGCTTCTCAGCGGTTCGGCAGTCATCATTATCATAGCCTTTATAGTCCGTCGTCTGCCGTATACCCTGCGTTCCAGCGCGGCAATTCTCTATCAGATCAGTCCAAGTATGGAGGAGGCAGCGATTAGTCTTGGAGATTCGCCGGTTAAGACCTTCTTCAAGGTAACGGCAATCATGATGATGCCGGGTGTAATATCAGGTGCCATATTAAGCTGGATTACCATAATCAATGAATTAAGCGCATCCGTCATCTTATATACAGGCGATACAAGAACCATGTCAGTTGCAATCTATACTGAGGTTATCCGATCCAGTTATGGCACTGCAGCGGCTTTGGCAAGTATCCTAACCTTAACCACAGTAATATCCTTGTTGCTATTTTTTAGGTTATCTGGTAAAAAGGAGATAAGCTTATAACAAAAGTGTGAAGGGGATGATTGTATGAAGAAAAAGCATAGCTATTATAAAGAAGGTATCCGTAGAATGCTGTTGATTTATTCAATCATCCCGGTAGCACTCTTAACCATGGTTTGTTTATTAATATTTCTGGGAATATGGAGATATTCTACCGAAAGCACTACTATGAAGGAGAATGCTTCTATTACCGGTATCATTGAGGAAACCGTAAACTCCTATGTGGATATTATTTATATGCTGGAAAAGGAGCAGACGATTTTTAATGGAGAGCTTAAAGTAGATCAAAGAGTAGAAATCTTTGAATACATCTATAAGGTTTCCAATTTGCTTGATAAGAAGGCAAATATCTACGTATTCGACCAGAAGATAACTCCTATCATCACCAGCAATAAGACCGTACCTGAATACCTGGATGGCAGATATGCCGGTAATTGGGGTATTTTTCGTATCATGAAACAAAGTCCGAATAAGATTGCGATCAAATTATTC
>JAEZKL010000052.1 GCA_023415475.1 Bacillota bacterium
GCTTCTACATCGACACGCTTTGAGGCCTCAGAAATCATATACCTAACTTCCTCCACTCCAATACCCTCCCTTATTATGTAATTATTTTCCACTTTTTACATTATAACATAGCAAACTTCAATTGCAAGACTATTTCCTCATATTCCCATTTAACTTGTCGACACAAAAAGAGGAAACCTCATAGAAGTTTCCTCTTTTCTACATAACCTTCATATAATAACATCAAATGCCGGGAGAAGCGGAAGAAAACTATACTATGTCTTCTTTCGTTTTTTATCCTTTACACTAAAATGTTTTCCGTTTCCATTCTTTTTTGCTTACGTTTTTCGTAGGTTCCCAGCAGGTACATGGAAAATCCTGCAACTAAGGATATGATAGCAATAATCGGCCATACATTTGTAACATTATTTCTGGCAATAAAGCTTCCCATAATATAGGGTGAAATCGCTTGACCGGTTCCCGTAATAATACTAATGATGGAATTGAACCGTCCACGATGAGTAATTGGTGTATGGTTCGCTATATAAACTCCAATATTGGTGGCATTGATAATCTCTCCTACGGTCCAGACGACTGTGGAAAGGATGAATAACCAAAAGCTCTCCACAAAGAAAAGCATACCAAAACCGATGGCATAAAAGATACCCGATATTGCTACATTGTAAACTGCACGGATCTTTCTTGTAAGCAAGGTAACTATTGTTGTAAGGAATATTACTTCAAGACAGTTGATCGTCGCAAAGGTTCCAAAGAAGCTTGCCCCGAGCTCTTCACCAAATACCGCCTTGGTCTGTAAGGGTAGACTGAAGTTGGTCTGTGCATAGACGAAGGCATAGAGCATATCAAGGCTGGCAAAGATCAAAAGGGCCGGTCGTTTTAACAATGCAGAAAGTAAGCCTCCCGTTTCTGCCTTCTCCTCATTTCTATCCACTATTACCTGCTCTAATTCCTCTTTCTCCGGCTTTGTCTCCTTCACTAAGAGTGCCAACAAGATAATCGATAAGAATGTAGTGATTGCGTCTCCGATGAATAGGAACTTCATGAAATTATTAAACAGAACTCCGGCTATTATAGAGCCTAACGCTGTTCCGGCATTCATGCCCATATAAAGTAGTGAAAATGCAGCCTGGCGGTTCTCCGGTAAGGTCAAGTCATTCATCATCGCACCGCTGGCGGGTCCGGCTACACTTCCAAAATAGGAGGACAGGATTAATAACCAGGGTATGTAATGAAAGAGTTCCTGATTGTCCAGTAAGAAGGCACACGGGATTAAGCATAACGCCGCAAGTCCCATGAAGATAATCATAATCTTCTTTCTTCCCATCTTATCGGCGAGCTTGCCTCCCAGCAAGGAGCCCGGTACCTGAACCAAGGAAGCTAACAATAGAAATAATCCGACCTTTTCCTCCCCCATTCCTCCTTTAGAGGTTAATAACAGGGTCATGAAAGGATGTACGAAGTTACCCATTGAGTTTACGACTCTGGCTAGAAATATAACGTAAACACTTCTGGGTAATCCGAGGTAAGTAAGTTTAGCATGCTTTGTTTCCAAGAATTTCCCCTCCATTCCATTTCGAAACATGATACTAATTAATCCATTGAAGACCAATTGTACCCATTTATTAAAATTTTGTCAATCACTTTCCGAGTGATTGATAAAAAGGAACAAGAAATGTCTATTTTATGAGACCTGCACCAAGGTTTAGGCTTCGCCATGGTCTCATTGCTTAGACCTGCCCCCCACCTCGATGCCTTCGGCCTCTCGGTGGTATAGGCTTCGCCTATATAAAAATAGAGATGACCACACTTTTAAGAGCGAGCTCTTAAGTGTGATCATCTCTATTTTTATGCAGGTCTCAGCGTTCCAAGTTTGCGAATTTCGTATAGTTCGCCTGCCAAGCCAGCTTTACGGTACCTACCGGACCATTTCTTTGCTTACCGATAATAATCTCAGATACACCGGGTTCCTCGGTATCTCTATTATAATAATCATCACGATAGATGAACATTACTACGTCGGCATCCTGCTCGATGGCACCGGATTCACGAAGGTCGGATAGCATCGGTCGTTTATCCGGACGCTGCTCTACCGCACGGCTTAACTGGGATAGTGCAACTACCGGTACATTTACCTCTCTTGCTAAGGATTTCAACGATCTCGAGATCTCAGAGATCTCCTGTTGTCTTGATTCTGCCTTCTTACTGCCTGTCATCAGCTGCAGGTAGTCGATGATGATCAGCCCTAGGTTCTTCTCTAATTTAAGCTTTCTGCATTTTGAGCGAAGCTCACTCACCGAGATAGCAGAGGTATCATCAATCACCAAATTGGAATTACCGATAATACGTGCACTCTCCATCAGAAGTGCCCAGTCCTCTCCGGATAAGGAGCCGGTACGTATTGCCTGGGAATCCACTCTGGAGTTCATGGCCAGCATACGCTTAACCAACTGGTCCTGAGACATTTCCAAGCTGAAGATTGCGGTGGTTACATTGGATTTTAATGCAACATACTCCGCAATATTAAGTACAAATGCAGTCTTACCCATGGAACGTCTGGCTGCAATCAATATTATATCAGAAGGCTGCAAGCCTGCTGTCTTATAATCCAAATCATAAAAGCCCGTTGCGACACCTGTAACACTACCCTGGTTCTTTGCAGCAGCCTCAATACTGTCAATGGAGCGAAGAACCACTTCCTTAATATCCGTAAAATCCTTCGTTCCTCTGTTCTGGACGATATCAAACACCTGTTTTTCGGTCTTCTCCATGATTACATCCAGCTTCTCTTTATCCAGATAGCATTCATTTGCAGTCTCTTCCGCTACCTTAATCAGTCTTCGGAGCACTGCTTTATCTCTTACGATTTGAGCATAATATCTGACATTGGCCGAGGTAGGAACCGCTGTAACCAAATCTCTTATGAATTCCAGACTGCATACCTGAGGCGGCACATCCTTCTCCTTTAATCGATCCTGAAGAGTGACCAGATCGACCGGTTTCCCTTCATTATAAAGCTCCAGCATGGTCTCATACAGTATCGCATATTGTTGCTCATAAAAATCCGTATTAGTGATTACTTCCGAGGCAGCTACAATAGCATCCTTATCCATAATCATTGATCCAATTACCGATTGTTCTGCTTCAGCGCTGTGGGGAAGTATTCTTTTTATAAATGATTCATCCATTGGTAATCCTCCCGTAGCATATATTACATACTTTAAATAGCCTCAACCACAACTTTCATCTCTGCGGTCACTTGCGGATGTAATTTTACAGGAACGGTGTAAGAGCCTGCATGCTTAATCGGGTCATTTAACTGAAGCTTTTTCTTATCAATATCCAGATTGAACTGCTTCTTAGCCGCTTCTACTATTTCCTTAGAGGATACGGAACCAAAGGTCTTGCCGCCTTCTCCGGCTTTGATGGACAGCTTAATGGTAAGCTCCTCAAGCTTCTTCCCAAAGGCTTTTGCTTCCTCCAGGATCTCCTTCTGTCTCTTCTCTTCTGCTGCCTTTTGCATATTTAAATCATACAGGTTCTGCTTGGTAGCCTCCATACCTAGTTTCTTCGGCAAAATGAAGTTCCTTGCATAACCATCACTCACTTTAACAATTTCGCCTTTCTTACCAAGGGACTTAACATCCTGTGTTAAAATAATTTCCATATTTCTCTCTCCTTTATCGATCGAATTTGTAACTATTCAGAGCCAATCAGAAATATTCAAAATAAGACGTGACAGCTTGCTGTCTAAGGCTTATTTTAAATATTTTTGTATGGCGTGAGCCAAACAGCGAGAAAATCGTAGATTTTCGAGCTTGGTTCTGAATAGTTGCTTAATTTGACTACTATTCTCCCTCTTCATGCATCTTGGTTAACGTAGTTTTAAGTTTAATGATTGCATCTTGAATTGTTGCATTCTCTAATTGGCTTCCGGCTACACTCAAATGGCCGCCGCCACCCAGCTTTTCCATAATAATCTGAACATTCACTTCATCAATGGATCTGGCACTGATATATATCTTACCATTAAATTCTGTAAAAACAAAGGTTGCCTTAATGTCCGTAATATTCAAAAGCTCATTTGCTACCTGAGCACCCAGAATCATAGGGCTGTCCACCTCTGAGCTTGCACAGACTGCAATTGCATAATGCTTCAGATAAATTTCTGTACTGCTGATTGCATCAGCCTTAATCTTAAATTCAGCCATCTCGCTGCGGAAGGATTTACGGATTCGGGTTACATCTGCACCGCTCCTTCGCAGATATGCTGCTGCTTCGAAGGTGCGTACTCCGGTCTTAGTCAGGAAGTTATTGGTATCGATCATGATACCTGCATATAAAGCATCTGCCTCTACAGGCTTCAACTTTAGATTTCCTCCGATATATTGCATGATTTCTGCAATCATCTCACTGGTAGAGGAAGCATAAGGCTCAACATAGGATAGGACAGCGGAATCAATCGCTTCATTTGTCTGGCGATGATGGTCAAATATTACGATGGTTTTCGTATACTCCAGTAGCTCCATGCATTCCAGATAAGACGGCCGGTTAACATCGACAATAACCAAAAGCGTGTTACCGTCTACGACTTCCTTCGCCTGATCATTCTTTAAGAACATATCTTCTTCATAATCCGGATTATTTACAAACTTATTCATCATTGGACGGAGGGAGGAGGTAACCTCATTAATTACGATATGGACCTTCTTATTAAAGGATTTCGCGATGCGATATAAACCGATGGCAGAGCCAAAGGAATCCACATCTCCGATTTTATGACCCATTATAACAACCTTATCCTTGCCCTCCACGAATTCACGGAAAGCATGGGCTTTTACTCTCGCTTTAACACGGGTACTCTTCTCAACGGAAATGCTCTTACCTCCATAGTAAGAGATCTTCTCCCGATCCTTGATTACCGCCTGATCGCCGCCACGACCAAGAGCTAAATCGATAGCCGCTCTGGCATATTCATAACCGCTGATATAGGTATCTGCATTTACTCCCATACCGATACTGATCGTAACGGACATCTCATTTCCGATGTTAACGCCTCTGACTTCTTCAAGTATGGAGAACTTGCTGGTCTGAAGGAAAGGCAGGTATTTCTGTTGGAACACGAAGATATATTTATCTTTCTCCAGCTTCTTTGTGATAGCATCGATTCCCTGCATGTACTTATTAATTTTTCTGTCAACCAAGGCGGTTAACAGAGATCGCCGAACTTCATCAATGCTTTCAAGGGCTTCCTCATAGTTATCGATATATAATAATCCTGTAACCAGCTTCTGTTCCTTATTCTCCTTCAAAAGAGAGATAATCTCTGTCTCGTCGTAGAGATACATAGCGATCAGTGCATTTCGACCATCCCATGCACCTTCGTTATCATTTAGATGAAAGCTGATATCATCCTCAAAATCAGGGGTGATCACCTTACGAAGCAGAACCTTATAATTTCGACCGTGGAGAACCACATGTAGAACCTCATCCATCTCCTTCTTCGGAAGGACTTCCTCCGTTATCTCGGGAAATATATTAGAGATAGAACGTCTGGCTGCGCTTTTCTCCTGTATAATATCCATGAATTCATCATTACCCCATTGCATTCTGCCCTCGAGATCAAGGATGGCATAGGGAAGATGCAATTCCTTTAGCAAACGCTTCTGCACCTGACCGTAATCCATGGCATATCGGACCAGCTCAGCTGCGATTTTATGGCGTTTTACCAAATAGACGGTCAAAGCCATCACAAAATATATCACAGTAAAAGCAGTCATTACATATCCAGCTAAACGGTCTATCAGATAAATACTCAGATTCATGCACAGCAATACCGATGTCAATATAATCGGCCAGAGCAGGTATGCTCTCAGTGCACCACTAAGTTTAATTCTACGGTTCATGATAAAGGCTCCTTTATCTTAAAAAATACTTCAGGACTATGCGGGATAAGCGCGTTGCGCGCTATACGGGATAAGCAACCGTAGCTCGTGAACAAAAAGTTCACTCGCTCGCGTTGCGCTCTGTGCACTATACGGGATAAGCTCCGTAGCTCGTGAACTAAAAGTTCACTCGCTCGCGTTGCGCGTTTCGTGATATAAGCGACATCCTGTAAGTACGAGTACTTACGTCTGTCGTTTATATCACGAATCTTTGCTTATCCCGTATAGTATAACATTAAAAGGTTGTATTTTAAAGAGTAATATTTTCAAAGTATCTACGATAAAAATCTCAAGATTCTTTGATGGTCTTGAGATTTTTAATCGTTCTATTCGTTTCTGCATTGTTATTTCATCTGATAGCTGGTCTTGGATATGGGATAGGTTTTCACGAACTCTTCTGTCTTATACTCCGAATTTCTTTTATGATTCTTGAAGTCCTTCGTGCTTTTTAGAAAGAAATCATATACCAGCATCGGTTTTTTGTCAGAGGAAATCGGATCATCCCAGGTCAAATCGATATTGTACCATTTATCCTTAACCTTTACAATATTCCAAGCGTGAGGTCCACCATTTCCGGTTCCGGAGATGATCCTGCATTTCAGACCGGCTTCTGTGAACATGCGATACGCCAGCATGCTATAGCCTTCGCATACTGCTGATTTATCAATCAGAGCATCATAGGCAGAGGCTCTCTTAAGCGTATTGTCATAGCTGACACGATTGATAATATAGTAATGAATCGCCTTCACCTTCTCATAGTCAGAGGCATCCTCCAGCTTCAACCCCCGGAGAGCACTCTTAACCTTTTTATCTACTGCCTGCTCATCCTTTAAAGTAGTTTTATAGGTAAATTCGAAATTCAATGTCGTTTTACTACCGATTCTCGTTCCCGAATACCCCCATCTTTCTAATGAGTATTTCAGATAGTCACTGTCCTTAGCTGTATTTTCATCGTCAATTGCATATATCTTTGCAAGTAGATCGTTAAGATCAATCTTGTAGTCCGGAATGGAATATTTTATTACAATCTTCTCTTCCCGATTTAATAGTGTCTGATATAATGTCTTAATCAAGGCCTTCTCACTTTTAATTGTAACCTCGGTTGCAGCATCTGCTATCGTGCTTATATGTAACTGGTCCTCATATGCAAGCCCGGGTAATACCCCGCCCTCTGTTACATTTCCGGACAATAATAGTATTATTAATATAGCAAACAATCGCTTCTTCATAAACACCTCCGATAGTAAGTAACTTTCCATCACGAAGTTAACTGATTCCTATTACAATTGCAGAACTTCTGTAAGCTCCGACAAACTCTCTATCGTATAATCCGGTCTTATCTCATGTGTCCATACGGATTTCTCCCGATTGATCCAACAGCTGATTACACCGGCACTTTTTGCACCAATAATATCGCTTCTACTGTCTCCGACATGTAGTATCTCGTCCGGTCCTACCCCAATTCTATGAATCACCTGCCGGAAGAAGCCTCCGTCCGGGCTTCCCTTATAGCTGCTAAGATCGTCGGAAATGAATATTTTATCGTAAGTCAGATGCTTCAGCAAATCATCCACCATGGTATGGTTAGAATCACTGGATAGGATAATACGATATCTCTTCTGCAGCTCTGTCATGCATTTCTTAACATCACTATATAGTGGCGCTTTTGCATGCTGAATTAATAGATTGTCGACAATTACCTCGGGGCTTACCGAAAGCTTGATCTTATCAAGAACTGTCAGTGCACAATCCAGATAGACCTCCTGCATGGTATAAAAACGGTTTGCTTGAAGTGCTTTATTAAGAGAATGCGGATAATTATCCAAAACGGCATTGGCGCCTCGCTGTCCCTCCTCCTTGGTATAGGCTTCACCTAGTATTCCCTTCCATATCTGAGGAATACGTTGATTAACATCAACCAATGTCTGAAATATATCAAAGCTAATCACCTTTATCTTCATAGTAATAACCATGCCTTTCTTCATAACCTGCAAACTTTATGTGAGAAAATCCCTGATTTTCTCACTCTGCAGGCACAAATTTGCGTGTGAAAAATCTAGATTTTTCACATTAAACCCTTTTCATTGGTATTTCGACAGATATATACCTATATCTTATATCATACGTCCAAAACTCATAAGTTGCAATAAAATGAAAGCACTAAAGCCAATCTTTCATAAAATTTGTATCCAAAAATGTCAGCTTCGCAGAGATTTTATCAATCAAGTATAATGAATACCAGCCTGACAGGCATTCTTGATACAAAAAAAATGATTATCCTGTAACCCAGAAAAGTTAGGATAATCATTTTTTGTAAGATTCAATTTCTTAATTTCTAATCAGATAATCAAAAGCACTCAGTGCTGCTGTTGCCCCCGAGCCCATTGAGATAACAATCTGCTTATAGGGACTATTGGTACAATCACCTGCTGCAAATACACCGGGTACACCGGTTGCATTACGTGCATCTACAACAATCTCACCCATGCGATTACGCTCTACACTGTCCCCGAGCCAGTCAGTATTAGCCACCAGACCAATCTGCACAAATACGCCTTGCAGAGCAATGTGATGCTCTTCTCCATTTGCACGGTCTATATAAGTAATCCCATCCACCTTATCGGTTCCGGTGATCTCCTTGGTTTGTACATTCTTAACTACCGTAACATTGGGTAGGCTATAGAGACGTTTTTGCAGAACTGCATCGGCTTTCAGCTCCGGCATGAACTCAAGTACAGTCACATGCTTCACAATTCCGGCAAGATCAATTGCAGCCTCGATACCTGAGTTACCTCCGCCGATTACCGCGATATCCTTATCCTTGAACAGAGGACCGTCACAGTGAGGGCAGTAAGCGACCCCTTTATTCTTAAACTCCTGCTCACCGGGCACACCGACATTTCTCCAGCGGGCTCCGGTAGAAAGGATAACCGTCTTACTCTTTAGTATCGCTCCGTTCTCCAGAGTAACCTCAATCAGATCCTTCTTCTCCAGACTTTTCGCCAGGTTAGCACTCATAATGTCTACATCATAATTTCTTACATGCTCCTCCAGAGTTGCCGCCAGCTGAGGTCCCTCAATATAATCTAAGCTGATCAGGTTCTCGATTCCTAAGGTATCACGCACCTGACCGCCAAACCGTTCCGCTACAACACCGGTTCGAATACCTTTCCTCGCGGCATAAATTGCAGCACTGGCACCTGCCGGACCTCCGCCGATAACCAGCACATCATAGGGATCTTTGTTCGAAAGATCGGAGACTTCGGGAGCACTGCCAAGCTTAAGCAGTATCTCCTCTATGGTCATGCGGCCGCTTTCGAAGAACTCACCGTTTAGGTAAACTGAAGGTACTGCCATAATATCCTTGCTTTCTACTTCGCTTTTATAAGCAGCACCGTCGATCATAGTATGAGTGATACCCGGGTTTAGGATACTCATCAGATTCAAAGCCTGTACAACCTCAGGACAATTATGGCAGCTTAGGCTGATATAGGTCTCAAAGCTGTATTCACCCTTAAGGTTCTTCACCTGGTCTATCACCTTACTATCTACCTTAGGGGCTCTTCCGCTGACCTGTAACAACGCCAGTACCAGAGAGGTGAATTCGTGTCCCAAAGGAACCCCGGCAAACACCACTCCCGTATCTTCTCCGGGGCGATTGACACTAAAGCTGGGCGTTCTTGTAAGGGCAGTCTGTTCTACCTTAATCAAGGAGGACATCGATACCAGCTCCTCCACCAATGCAGTCATGTCCCTTGATACCTCATCCTCTCCGGCGCTTATTTTAATATGCACCTCGCCTTCCATGAGCGTCAAGTACTGGGCAAGCTGTTCTTTAATTTCAGCATCTAGAATCATAATTTACCTCCATGATGGCGCTCTGCACCATCTCAAATAATACCCGAAAGAAGTCTAGCATGAATTTTCACTGGAATCCATGTTGGAGTTCTTTCGGAGTGAAAGTGTAATTTCTTTCACTCTTCTTTCCTTAGATCTTTCCAACCAGGTCAAGACTCGGCTTCAGGGTTGCTGCGCCCTCTTTCCACTTGGCAGGACATACTTCACCCGGATGATTTCTAACATATTGTGCGGCCTTAATCTTATTAAGCAGAATACTTGCATCACGGCCTATGTTTCCAGCATTAATCTCCACAGATTGAATTACTCCGTCGGGATCAATAATAAAGGTACCACGGTCAGCCAGACCGTCTGCCTCAATTAATACATCGAAGTTGCGAGAGACAGTATGGGAAGGATCTCCTATCATGATATAGGTTAATTTCTTAATTGCTTCAGAGCTGTCATGCCAAGCCTTATGAGTAAAATGAGTATCGGTAGATACTGAGTATACCTCTGCGCCCAGCTTCTTCAGATCCTCATAAATATTCTGTAAATCCTCTAATTCTGTAGGGCATACAAAGGTGAAATCTGCGGGATAGAAACATACCACACTCCACTTTCCTCTCATATCCTGATCTGTAACCTCAATAAATTTTCCATTCTGAAATGCCTGAGCCTTAAAAGGCTTTACTTCTGTTCCGACTAATGACATAATAAATACCTCCAATAATTTAATTTTAGTATTGTAAAACTATATCAAGATGATAATAGTAATGATTACTATTATCATCTTATCAAAAATATAATTTTTGTCAAGTACAAATAATGAAAATCCCCGTTTTTTCCATCCCATTTCTTCGACAAAACATGAATTTGCCGATTTTCTATTGTCATAAATAAAAGAGGATAAACCGCATTCCCATCATATCCTGTGGAAGACTGTCTATCCTCTAAAGCCTTACTATATAGTCATAGCAATTAACGCACCAGCTTATACTTTTTTAATTTTAATCGTATCATATATCTTTTTAACACGCTCAGCTTCTTCTGTGGTTATCTCCGTCTGATTTTGATATCTTGCTTTTCTGTATAGCTCTTTCATTTGCTCCGATGATTCTGTCTGTTCCTTGGAAGGTTTTGAAAGCCTCTCATAATACTTTTGCTCCACTTCTCTTGTAGTATCTCCGGAGAGAATCAGAACCTTTTTGGATCGTAGATGAAGCAGATATTTGTAATAATAATACCGAACTCTCTCTCTCGGTTCCGCGGAATATTTTCTCTTGAGTCTGCCACCCCTATCGCTACTATCTCGAAGCTCTTCCCTGATCTCTGAGACTCCTTGGGGTAGCCTCTGCTTATATTTTTCTCCCATGAGCCAGCGAAAGAAGAAAAACAATACTACCAGACCCAATATGACACCGAGGGAATAAAGTAAGGGCAATATCCATTCCTTACTTAAGACGGTATCCACGGTTAAGTCTAACGAAACGAGAATATTGTCCCCCATCTCAGCCTTTCGTACCTCAAGCTCTCTGCTTTTGGTGACAAAGCTAAGTAAGGATATAATCAGGTATATGACTCCGCCAAAGATCATGCTGATTAATCCGACTATGAAAGCGATGGCTGGCCGGATAACATTAAGAAACAACAACGATAAACCCTTCATCAGATTCTGAGGAGCCCGTACAAGGGTCAATAGCATACAGACCGCTAAGAACAGTACCATTTCCCATACCTGCTGACGGTAATAACCCTTCTGACTATCCATTCCGTGATCGGTTCGAAGATGGCGAAGCATAAAGCAAAAGCACACGATTGCAGTAGTAAGATAAGGAATGGTCGCACTGATTGCTCTTTGAAAGGCTTGAAGCTCTGTCAACAGGAATATCGGAAGCAGTATGGCCAGATATAATATTCGCTTTACCCTGTCAAGAAACTCACCTCTGCTCGTGACAAGCCGGTCCGTTATCAACAGAAAGACCATATAACCCCAGGTTAATGCATACACGATAATTTCTGCCCATTCCGGTCGAAGGATAAGAATTCCTACGAAAGGGATACTTCCTGCCGCCAGAATAGACAGCCTTCTATCCCTTAGCAATATGCTTATGACACCTGTTATAAGGAGGCATACAAATCCACCGGTATGCAAGGCTTCCCCTCCAAAGAAATTCAGCAGAAAGGCTCCTAATAAATAGCATATCCCCAGGTCAAAAATCAGCTTATATAATTTAGATAGCATCCTGCTTCACCTCCTTCAGGGAAGCGGCATACATCGGATATACCTGACTACACAGACGATTTTGCAAGGAGGAGACCAGCTGCTGCCGCTTCTCTGTTATGAAGGGTGCCACGTAAAAGATGGCATTCTCTCCGCTATAATTCTTAACAGCAAGCTGATATAAATCCTCGATATCACGGAAGGAGTTAGCGTCTGCCTGCCCTAAGGTATAGAGTAAGGTTGTATAGTGATGGGCACCCTGTCCGGCTTTCTGCAGACCCTCATAAGCCGAGTTTTCACTCCGAATGTATGCATTGGTCAGCAGACGATAAGATACCTTCCTCTGTTCCATATATTCCGCGATGGTTCTTACCAGAGAGAAGCAGTACTCCAGCTCCTCCCTTGAAGCTCCTTCCGACCAGTGCAGGTATACATCCAGCAAAATTGTGACCGACATATCCATCGTATGATCAAATTCCTTTACCATAAGTTGATTTCTTCTGGCACTCTGGGTCCAGCTGATGGATCGCAGCGGTTCCCTTCCGGTGTAATCCAGGTAGGAGCTGATAAGGATAGGATCTTCTATATAGAAACGCCGGGAGGAAAAATCACCGTAATAACCCGACAAGAGGTAAAGGACGTTGTCCTCCTTAATAAGCCTCGGAAAAATAATTACCTCCTCATGCTGCGTTATCTCTTTATGGCTCTCTTTAATCCCAAAAAAGTCGCCACGAAGAAGCCGACAGCCTTCGAAAACATATACCCCCCGGTTTGGTATGGATACCGGAAGCGTTCTGGTGATTTTCTGCCTTCTCCGAATATACAGCATACTGACATGTATGCGGCATCTGTGATCCGCCAACGTCATATCCTCCACTCCGGGAATATTGATCTGCTTTGGAAACAGCTCCTCCATCCGAAGAAAGGATATGGTTCTTGATCCATAATTGGACAATACGGTATGAAGCGAAAACACTTCCTCCGGCTCACAACCAAGCTTAGAGGGAGTACACTGATAGCGTAAATCAGCGATGCTGTCCCATAGGGACAGTGCCTCCAGAACCGCACCAAACAATATCAAGACTACCAAAAATGTGGCCATCAAAATTCTCCTTTGGAAGAAACCGTTTCGGTTGGAACCGTAACTTCCTCTATGATTTCACGGCAGATTCGTGCCGCCTCGTGATCTCTGATTACTCCGGCAAAGCTCATACGGTGTTCTAATATGGAGCCTGCCAGGTCCTTGACGTCCTCCGGAATAACATAGATTCTGCCGGCTGTTGCGGCCATCAGCTGTGCCGCCTGATACAAAGAAATAGCAGCTCTCGTCGAGGCTCCTAACAGGATACGTCGGTCATTACGGGTCTTTTCAATAATGTCCATGATATAATGCTTTACAGGCTCACTCACCTCTATCTGATGGTAGTTCTCCTGTAAAGTGATGGTTTCCTCTGCTGAGACAACTTGCCCAATCCGCTCAAGGAGATTCAAGGAGGATTCCCTGGTCAGAACGGACAACTCCTCTTCTCTTAGCATATAGCCCAGGGACAGCTTCATCATAAACCGGTCCTTCTGAGCCTCCGACAAAGGGAAGGTCCCTCCGGATTCCAGCGGATTCTGTGTCGCCATTACCATGAATGGTCTGGACATAGGATAGGTAGTGCCATCTACAGTAATCTGATCTTCAGCCATCGCCTCGAGAAGGCTGGACTGGGTTCTAGGTGTAGCCCGGTTAATCTCATCCGCCAGTACCATCTGGGCGAACAGGGGACCGGGTCGGAATTCGAATTCACCCTTCTTCTGGTTATAGAAATTAATTCCGGTTAAATCAGAAGGCATAATATCCGGGGTGAATTGAATCCTCTTATAGCTTCCTCCCACGGATTTGGAAAATGCCCGAAACAGCATAGTCTTACCGGTACCCGGAACATCCTCCAAAAGAACATGACCTCCTGCCAGATATGCAATGACAATTTTTCGGATACATTCATCCTTTCCTACAATTACTTTAGAACAATTAACACGGATCTTCTCATAATATTCCTCGTATTGTTTTACATTCATTGTCTCTACTCTCGTTTCTTTATTTTTATTATTAGGCATTATTTACCTGTTTTCTATTTATGCAATGATTTGATTACTTAATTAGATTATCATATCTTGTCAAGCTAAGCTATGTTTTTATTATAATGCTTAATCAACTGCCTTTTTGCTTCGAAAATCGCGTATAAGGATTACTGATTTTATGATGCCGATTGTCAAAAGCACAATACACGCAAAAAGCGAAAAGTATCCTATATCCGGTATATAAAACAAGAAGAAAGTACAAAGGATTATACAAAAACTAAATCTTCAAGTTACTTCATTTACAAGGAAAAGCCGTAGATATAGTTCTTATAAAGGCAAAGTCGGAACTGTTGCACCGAACAGGATTAAAAGGCGTCTTAATACTCACATTCCTCATCAAAAGATTACAACTGATACTACTGAATTCAAATACTATGAGGTGGATTCTAAGGGGCATATGACAATGCAGAAACTGTACCTAGATCCTTTTATGGATATATGCAACGGTGAAATTCTAAGCTATGGTATTGATAAGAGACCTTCTGCTTCCAGCGTAATGAATGCCTTAGAAGAAGCTATTAAAATAACATCTGATTGCCCATACCGAAGAACGTTTCACTCTGATCAAGGTTGGGCTTACCAGATGAAGTCATACACACATCGTCTTAAAGAAGCGCAAATTTTTCAAAGTATGTCTCGAAAGGGTAACTGCCTCGACAATTCTGTAATGGAAAACTTCTTTGGACTCTTAAAACAAGAAATATACTATGGAGTTGTTTTTTACAGTTATGTGGAATTGAAGTCTGAGATTGATAACGTATAATTAATTTCGCAAATTCAATTTAACAAAAAATGGACATGTTCCATAGCCGTTTGGTAAAATAAAGTTACCACACAAAATCTTCCAAAGGAGGCTATGAAACATGTCTGATAACATT
>JAEZKL010000066.1 GCA_023415475.1 Bacillota bacterium
CAAACCGCTCGCCGTGGCCCCACACGTCGGGCAGTACCACCGCAAAGCCCTGCGACGTCAGATAATAAGCCTGGGCGACCAAGCACTCCTTCCTATCCCCATAGCCGTGGAACATCAGCACCAGCGGCCTTTTCTCCCCCGCCGTGTCTGAAAGCTCCAGCAGCGGAATGCCGCTGATTTCCCTTTTTCGGATGATAATGTCCATATAAATCTACCTCTCTCCCAGAAGCCTATCGGCATTCTCAAAGTAGATTTTTCTCAATATACCATCCGGCAGGCCGATGCCATAGGCCGGGAAATTCCCGCAGGGGATGCATTCGTCGAAGGTCTCCAGAAACCGATAGTAGGCGCCGTGGACCCAGGAAGCCGTCTCGGTATATACATCAGTTCCCAGCAGGATGCGGTCCTGCCACTGCTCGAAGAACGCCCGGGCGGTATAGGGCTGACGGCCCAGCTCGTCAATGCGCGCCGCCAGGTCGATGTGCATATTGGGGTAGTCCTCCAGGCACCGGGACACGAATGCCAGATTCTCGGCGTTGGAGCCCACATGGGGAATGATAAACGTCGTATCGGGGTTCCCGGCCAGCAAGCGCCGCTGCGCCGCCATCAATTCGGCAAAGCCATAGGTCTTGCCATAAAAGGACCAGTCCGGGTGGGCCTGCAGTTCCAGGTACCGCTCGTTGCGCTCGTCCACCGGATCGAAAAACGCCTCCGGATCGCCGATGTGCGCCAGCACCGGCATACCGAGCTCCGCCGCCGTGGCCCAAATCACGTTCAACCGTTCGTCGTCGATCAGGATGTTGCGGCCCGGCAGATAGGACCCGTCAGCCTGCGGCAGCATGACGCTGACATGCTTGAACAGCTTTACGCCCTTGGCCCCCATCTCGCGGGCCTGCGTCAGGTGCTGCCTCACATAGGGCTCAAACCCCGGCTGCTTGGCTCTCTCGGTGTTCACCGACACGAAGGTCACAAAAAAACCGTCATAAGGGCGGAAGGTATCCAATATCTGCCGCTGTGTCAGGCCCATAAAGCCATCCCAGAAGCCATCCAGATTGACCACGCGACGGATGCCGCTCTGTTGGAGCGTATCAATCACCCTCGGAATGTCCGGCGGCGACCAGGTCTTACCCTCGGTATAGAGCGGGCAATAGAAATCGGCAAAGTGCCCGTGGGAGTCCACCGCCGGAAAGCGCGGCTTTTTTAGAAGGTGGCTTTCTACATTGAGCTTGCTCACCGGGTGGTATTCGTGCAGATAAAGAGGCCGGCTCAAACCATCGCATGCGATACAACTCATAGATCCACCCCTTGCTCAATCAGCTTTTGAATAATAGCCTGCCGCGCCGGATAGAGTGGCTCAGCCGGCTGTACGAAACTGTGGGCGCTATAGCCATAGGCCGAGAACCGCCCCCCCTCATGGGGGACCACGCGAAGCGTGACGCGCAGCGCGCTTTTGCCGGCCGTGAGCGCCGGTGGCAGCAGAAAGTCGCTGTCGTGCCATCGGTGCACATCATTGCGGTTGGCGTCATACCACAGGCCTGCCGCCTCGCCGTCCACAAACACCTCGGCCATCTGCCTACCCCGGCCCTGATCGATCCGTCGCCGCAGCAGCACGCCGCGGTTATCCGGATCCACGGCTAGCTCGAATTCGATGTCGCCGCTGTCGTGCTCCCGCCCCGTTCGCCGCTCCCGCACGTCCACATGCTGCCCGATGAAGGAGGCTTCCAGCACGACCTCCTCCGCGCCGCCGTCGCGGTAGCCGTGGGCGGCCCTTGATCGGGCGTTGGCCGGATCCAGGCAGTCGGTCAGCGCGAGATGCGGCTCCCGCCGCAGATAGCAGAACGCCAGGCTGGAGTAGTTGGAATGGATTTCGTTCATATCTCCATGCTGGATCGCCGCGTCGATGGAGGAATGAAAGGCGATGGGCCCATCCAAATGGAACCGGTAATAAGCCGACGGAAAGCAGTAGGAATTATCATACAGCCCGCCGCCCTTTTCATACACGTCACTGGTGCAGCCATTGTGAGGCAGGCACAGCGCGGGGTTGGACCAGAAGCAGAACAGATAGTAGTCCTCGGTGCCGGTGCCGTTGATTTGCGGCGTGCAGGCGCCGTCCAGCGTGAAATGCTCATCGCCCTCGCAGTAGTGCTCGCCCAGCAGCTTGTGCACAGTGCCCACATACCGCCCCCGGCCACGGGCGCGCAGGAGCGGCCAATCCTCGCCATACACGGTGCGTCCCTGGCGGAACTGGGCGGTGAAATAACCCGCGTCCGCCGCCGGATGGGGGTTGGCCTCCACCCGCGCGACAGCCAGCACGTTGGCGATGGGGATGGAGCCTTTGTTCAGCAGCTCCACCGTCGCCGCCATCCAGAACGGCATGGGCCAGCGGCAGATGAGCCGCACACGACCGCCCTCCAGCTGCTTGACGGTGAGCAGCGGCGTGTTCATCTCCATGATGCCGGCGGGTATGGCAAAGAAATGCCCCAGCGGTGCGTGCACGCCCTCATAAAGCTGGTCGTCCCAGCGGATGCACAGAAACACGTCATCCAGCAGCCGCTCCAGGCAACCGCCCTCGATCATCAGGCTCACGACGCAGCCCGGCTCCCGCCGCTCCAGCACGGTCGCGCGCCGGCCCGGGTCCAGCCGCAGCGGCGCAATGCCCTCTAGCGCGCGGATATCGGCGGGAATCGGCGGCTGCCACAGGGCCGCCGCATCCCGCGACGATTGCCTGTCAGGGAAGGCCGGCACCGCCGCGCCCGAGGGATACTGCTCCCACAGGATGTGGTAATAAAAGTCCCGGCCGCCGGTGGCGGAAATACGCAGCGCCTTTTCAAAGGGGATCTTCATGAGCAGATTGCCGCCCATCGAATCCTCGCCCAGGAAGTACCCCAGTTTCCGGTATGACGCCATCGGCGCGGGGAAATCGGGGTGCCGCCCCTGAAAGAACTGCCTTGTCGGGAGGCTGTAACGCGGCTCGGGCTCATCATCGAAATAGAACCGGATCACGCCGTCTTCCGGCACGCCGGTGGCGAAGATGCTGTTCACGCATCCCGGCCCACGGGCATCCAGCAGCACCGCTTCGCCGTTATCATCGATATAGAGGAAATTGCCGTGGTCGTGGTTTACGCCGCTGCGGTGATGGCTGGATTCCTGGCGGCTCAGCAATGGGCCCGGCAGCAGCGGCAGGCTGTGGATCGCATCAAACCGTTCGTTCATACCTTCATTCCCCTCCCGTCAGCCCTTCACGCTGCCCAGCACGATGCCGGTGGTGAAATATTTCTGCAGGAAAGGATACACGCACAGGATCGGGATCATGGAAACGAAGATCTCCGCGGCGCGAGCCGTGCGATTGTTGATATACTTGAGCTGCGACAGCGTGTGCTCGGTGAACAGCTTGGTGTCCACGCTGACCACCAGTGTCTGCAGCAGCGACTGCAGAGGATATTTGTCCTGCGACTTCATATAGATCAAGCCGTCGAACCAGGCATTCCAGTGGCTGACAAACACAAACAGCGTGATCGTGGCGATCACCGGCTTGGACAGCGGCAGATAGATCCGGGTAAGAGACGTGAACTGCCCCGCCCCATCCATGAAGGCGGCTTCCTCCAGCTCCTTGGGCAGCTCGCGAAAGAAGTTCATGAGCAATATCGCGTTGAATATCTGCACCGCGCCGGGCAGCACCAGCGCCCACATGGTGTTGGTGAGCTTCAGGCCGGAGACGACCATGAACATGGGAATCAAGCCGCCGGAGAACAGCATTGTGATCAGAAAGAACACCACAAAAACTTTTCTGGCTCGGAAGGCCCGTGGCTCCCGGGATAACGGGAAGGCCACCAGGACCGTCATGCACAGGCTGATCGGGATGCCCAGCAGCTCGCGCTTGACCGAAACCAGAAAGGAATTGATGAAGTTGGGCGTCTTCATAACGAAATCATAGGA
Organism: Bacillota bacterium; assembly: GCA_023415475.1. Lineage (GTDB taxonomy): Bacteria > Bacillota > Clostridia > Lachnospirales > Lachnospiraceae > Mobilitalea. The sequence goes on from JAEZKL010000066.1 coordinate 3,937, forward strand.
GTTGAAGGTGAAGTCCACCGGCAGTATGGTCACCTGACCCGCCATCACCGGCGCGCTGCTGGAAAGCGAGACGGCGAGCAGATGGATCACAGGGAAAATGCAGATGGCGGCAATAAGCCCAAGGAATATCGCGATTACGCTCTTGGAAATCCGCTGAAGGATTATGGTGCGCTTGGTCATGAGAACTACCGCCTTTTCAAAATATCCTGTAATTTGCCACACGGTTGGCCAGATAGTTCGACAGCAGTATCATCGCCGCGGCAATCACGGACTTGAAAAGGCCCATGGCCGTGGAAACGCCGTACTGCCGGTCCAGGATGCCCATGCGGTAAACGACGGTGTCGATGATGTCGCCGGTCTCATAGACCTGCGGGCTATAGAGGTTGAAGATCTGATCGAAGCCCGCGTCCAGGATGCTGCCCAGGCTTAGCACCGTCATCAATGTGATGATGGGCAGCATGCCAGGCAGTGTGATGTGGATGGTCTGCCTCCAACGGTTGGCGCCATCCACAATGGCTGATTCATAAAGCTCCGGGCTGATACTGGTGAGTGCAGCAAGATATACGATAGTGCCGAAGCCAAAGCTCTTCCACACGTCCGTTGCCACCATCGTGTAGGGGAAGACGGCGGCATTACCCAGAAAGAAGATGGGCTTGATTCCAAGCAGTCCCAGGAATTGGTTCACAATGCCGTAGGATGGGGACAGGATATCCACCATGATGCCGGCCAGCATGACCCAGGACAAAAAATAGGGCAGATAAATCACGGTCTGTATGGTCCGCTTATAAGCCTTGTTGCGGATTTCATTGAGCAACAGGGCAAAGAACACCGGCACGATCAGCCCGGCGATGATTTTCATGATCGCGATGAAAATCGTATTCCACCATACCTGGTACACGTCCGGCATATTGAACATGTACTCGAAGTTTTTCAATCCCACCAGCGGGGAGGCGAAAAAACCCTTCTGCGGCAGGAACTTCTGAAATGCCATGATGATACCCACCATCGGCCCGTAGCTGAACACCAGCACCAGTGCCACAGGGGGCAACAGCATCAAATAAAGGGGGGCTTCACGAAGCCACCGATTCCGGTTCATTGGCCAGCACCTACTTTGTATGAAGTGATGTGGTTGCGGGGTACAAAAAAAGCGGGGCGGGCGGAATCCGCCCCGCGCAACAGGCATTATTTGTTCTTAGCGTACCATTCGTTGACTTCCTTGGTGATCTCGTCGCCACCCAGCTTTTTCCAGTCCTCCACGAACTTGTCAAAGGTGTCAAGCGAGGCGCCCAGGATCACGTTGGTCACCATCGTGTCATGCATCTTCTGCAGGGCGGACATCTTCTCGGCCATCGTGGGCGTGGCCGCGCCATAGAACAGGTTGCACAGGCTCTGGCCTTGGGCGGCGATGTCGATATACTTCGACGAGCCCTCGGGGCCGAATTCGGCATAAGCCGCCCACATCGTCATATCGCCGCCTAAGTATAGCTGGATATTGTCGTAGGTCATCGCTTCCTCAATGCCCAGACCGGCCTTGTCCTTGGCCTCCAGCGCCGCGACGATGGACTTCCACTTTTTGGTGCCGCCGGCCGGATCCCAACCCATGACGTTGATGTACTTATAGTACACAACATCCTGCTGCTTCAGATTGACAATGTAGGTGCCCATCTTCTCTTCGGTGGGGTTGATGATCACGTCGGTCCACAGGTTCATCATCTTGACAATGGCTTCCGGATGCTCATACTCTTTGCGCACGACCAGATAGCTGCTGATGAAGTTGCTGTAGCCGGGCTTAACGGGTTTGTCATCGGCCGACAGGCCCAGCAGGGGCACCCAGTCGGCGTTGGGGTTGGTCACTTTGCTGGTGGCGAGAGGATAATCCGGGTTCCACCACGAGCCGTACTGTATGCCATATCGACCGGCCAGCATCTCTTGCCCGGCCTTGTCGGCATCCTTTACGCCAAACTCGGGGTCGATCAAGCCGTCCTTGTACATTCCCTGCAGGGCGGCCAGGGCGTTTTTGAACTCCGGCTGTATGCTGCCGTTCATCACGCCGCCCTTGCCGTCGTCCAGCCACATGTAGGGATAGGCGTGATACCCGTTTACGAACCCAGTGACCGACGCGAAGGCGGACCACAAGCCTTTGTTGAATGCGATGCCATAGGTGTCGTCCTTACCATTCTTGTCGGGATCCTGCTTGGTGAACGCCCGGGCCGTATCGATCAGTTCCTGCATCGTGGTGGGCATGGGAAGGTTGAGGGCCTTCAACCAGTCGTTGCGGATCCACAGCAGGTTGATCTGCGCCACCGAGCTATCGGTGGAGGGCAGGCCGAAGAGCTTGCCTTCGATTTGAGCGGACTTGAAACCAATAGGATCGGCCGTCAGCATCTTCTTGGTGTCCGGCGTGGAATAATCCTCAAAGTACTGTGAAAGATCCTGGATCATTTCGTTGTCATAAAGCGACTTGAACTGATTGGAATTGCACACAAAGTAATCAGGCAGCTCGTTGGAGGTGATTGCGAGATTCAGCTTCTGGTCCCAGTCCACCCAGGAATTGGCAACCCAGTCAAACTTGAGCTTGATGCCCAGCGCTTCCTCGTAATAACGGGTCCACACGTTGTTGTTGATGTCCTGGCCTTCGTCAAACTTGGTATCGGCGCCGACGATGATACAGGATGTGATCTCAATGGGCGGGTCATACAAGCCCAGCGGCGCGGGGGCCTCGGTGGGCTCCACAGTGGGTTCCACGGTGGGTTCAGCCGTCTTGGCGTCAGCGGTCGTGGGTGCGGCAGCCGTCGTGGGAGCGGTGGTGGGTGCGCCCGAGTTACAGGCGGCGAGAGAGAGAAGCAGCGCACACACAACCGTGAAGGCCAACATTGCCTTCACAACGGGTTTTTTCATGACGTCTCCTCCAAACAGAAATGATAAAAGGCCGTGCACAAGCCCGACCTCATTGTACAATCAGAATTCTTTGTATCATATATTCAAATTTTTGATTTGTTTTTATATTTATCTACCAATCGTGTTGCGGTCACGGTACTCCTGGGGGCCGATTCCGCTCAGCCGTCTAAAAAACTGTGTGAAATAGGAGGGCGAGTCATACCCCACCCTGGCAGCGATCTCATGGATCTTCATATCGGTGCCCGCCAGCAGCTCTCTGGCGCGGTTGATCCGCGAGTCATTGATGTAGCTCAGCAGATTGACGCCGGCGTTCTGCTTGAAGAGGCGCGACAGATAGGCCGGGTTGAAATAGCACTTTGCCGCCAACCGGGCCAGCGAAAGATCTTCGTCCAGATGGCTGTCGATAAACTGTTTCAAATCCCTGATGAGCAGATCATGGGAATCCACGGTTTGCCGTTCCGCGGCGGCAAACAGCGCCTCTGACAGTTCGCGGACATACTCCATCGCGTCGGTCCAGGCGCCGCTCTCATCCAGCCGCGACAGCCTGCCCAAGCCCACACCGGTTTCGATGGGCTGGCGCAGGTCCCGCAGCGTGATGTATTTCAGCAGCATCGCCGACAGCGAGCGCAGCACCACGGCGGCGCCCTCCGCCGTTTTACCAGGTCCCAGACCCCGCAGGCTGGCCAGCTCCTGGAAATATTCTCCGCGGCGACCGCTTTCCAGCATCAGCTCCATGCGTTTCACCTGCTGCAGGCCCGCCTTGGATGCCTCACGGCCCTCCCGGTCTTCCGCCTCGCCGGAAATCAACAGTACGTCCCCGTCGCGATCCCGGCGATAGAGCAGCAGGCGCTTCAGGCGATCATAACGCTCGGGCAGAGCCTCCCAGGGAAAGGCCCTCACATCCACGGCGAACGACAGGCGGATGCCCAGCGCGCCGGCGGCGTCTTGCACGGCCTCGGCGCTGTCCTTCACCACGGACGCATGGTTCCTCCAGAGGTCGTCCTCCGGCCCCCATTCCGCCTGCTCTTGCGCCGGCTGTATCAGCCACAGCGGCAAATGCCGCTCCAGGCTGGTAAAAGCGAGCCGCAGCGTGGGGGGAAACAGCCGCTCCACCAGCTCGCAGACGAGCGCGCCGGCCCGGGCCATGCCCATCGGCGCGCCCGATACTTCGCCGGGGGTCATCCGGCCGAGCAGCAGCAAAACAGGCCCACGCCCGTCCAACGGGAGGGCAAGCTCCCGGAACTGCCTTTCCCGCTCCTGCGGCCCCATCGCACCATCGGCCACCAGGTCGGCCAGGCAATCTCTGCGCAGCAGCGGCAGCAGGGCGTCCAAACGCCTGTCCGCCTGCTCCTGCAGCTGCTCGATTCTAAGGCTGTCGTCGATCTGGCTGGCGGCCTTCAACACCGCTGCGGCGATCGCGTCGAAACCCTCAGTCTTGAGCAGGTAACTCACCGTGTCGTGCTTCATGGCGCTGTAGATATAGTCGAAGTCGTTGTATCCGGTCAGCACGATGGTGCGGCAGCGGGGCCATTGCTTGCGCACGACCTCCATCAGTTGCAAGCCCGTCATCACCGGCATCATGATGTCGGTCAGCAGGATGTCCACCCTGGACGCGGCCAGCACCTCCAGCGCCTCGATGGCCGAATAGGCCTTGCAGACGTCCAAGTCGACAGCGATGCTGCCGGCGTTCTTAAAAAACGATACAGCCCATCGGCGACGTCGGATTCGTCATCCACGATCAACAGTCTGTACATCCGCTCTTCCTCCCCTGCGCGTCGTCATACTCGATACGGATCACCACCAGCAGGCCGGCCGGCTCCGCCCGCCGCAGGGCCAGCCCGCTGGCCGGGCCGAACATCATCCGGATGCGCTTGTGGATGTTGATGATGCCGGTGCTCTCGGCGGGCTCCTCTTCCTGCAGCAATCGATTGAGTCCGTCGATCTCCTCCAGGGTGGTGCCGTCGCCGTTGTCCATCACATGAATTTCCAGCCAACCCTCACCGCAGGCAAAGCTGACTTTGAGCGTGCCGCCGGCCAGCGTGTCCTTCAAACCATGCACAAAGGCGTTTTCGATGACGGGCTGCAGGATAAGCCGGGGCACCATCACGCCGCGGATGGCCTCCGGCAGCTCGTCGAACTGCACCTGTATGCGGTTGCGGAAGCGCCGAGCCTGAATTTCCGTATAGATTCTGGCATGGGCCGCTTCTCGCTCCAGCTCAATCTCATCCGCGCCGCTGCGGGTGATGTATTGAAAGTAGGTGCCAAGCTGCTTGGTATATATCTCTGCCTGCTCGTATTCTCCTTGGGCGACCATACTGTGCAGGCTGAAAAAGCTGTTATAGAGGAAATGAGGGTTGATCTGTGATTGCAGCTGCTTCATCTCCGATCTTTGGGCCATCATCCGCTGCCGTAGATTTTGGTTGATCAGCACGTTCAGGTTATACACCATATCGTTGAACTGTTTATAGAGATAGCGGAACTCATCGCTTTGACGGTGCTCGATGCGCACATCCATATTGCCCCCCTCCACCTTGTGGAAGGAGTCTACCAAGATATGCAGCGGATGGTGAATGATCCGGCTGGTAGCCACCGCGAACAGCACCACGATTATCAGCGCCAGCCCTGTGAATATCCAAAACGCCACCCGGTAGCGCTGCAGCGGCTGAAACACCTGCTCCTCCGGCAAGTATTTGCACAGCGTCATGCCGAGATAGGGCGATGTGGAGTATATGAACAGATAGGGCTTGCCGGCGACAATGATATGAAAAGCGCCGGCGTCGCTTTGTGCCAACCGTGCCAGAAGCTCGGATCGGATCTTGTCCGTGGTCTCGGGATCAAAGCCATCCTCAACCTCAAACCCTAGCCTCGTGCCTGTCAGCAGCGTTCCCCGGTCGCTGTAATCGTCGATTTGCAGCAGCGCGGATTTTATGCTCCTCGTGGACAAAACGATCTCGACGATCCGGGGTTTTTTGCTCCTTTGCGGATAGCTGGCAGAAAGATACAGGGAGCCATTGTGCATGGCAAGCGCCAAATCTGGCTTGTCCGTCTCTTCTATCAGGCGATTGTAATCCTCCCCGGGCATTTCCTGCACACTATTGTCCGCGGAGAGCATTCGGTCCAGCGACGGGAAATAGACATTAACCGCCTCCACAAATCTATTGCTGCTTTTGATGGCCTTTAGCCGCAGTTGAAGGCGGTTGAACGAAAGCGTCTTCTCAATGGGACTCATAGAGTCCGAAACGGAGGAAAGCAGATCCAAATCATAATCGTTGACGCAGGTTTGCAGGGCCAGATCGTCGATGTTACGGATTTCACGCTCCATCTGACCCAAAAAATTGCGCACTTGGGCAATCATGGAGCTGGAAATTTCCTGACGAACGGCGTTGGTTCCCCAGCGGTACACGCTTGCACCGCCGAAGTACACGGGAATCAAAAGAAGCAGAAATGCACAAAGCATGCGACCGAGGATCGTATCAAGCCACTTTTTTATGAATAATCGCATCAATGTTCCTCTCGATAGGTATCCCCATAGTGTGTCTATGTTTCTGCTTTTATATTGGGAAAGCTTTATAAACTTTTCTGCAAGTTCCAATATACATGTATACCCATACACCTGTCCGTTTTCATTGCAGAGAAACAATCTCACGGATATAGCTGTCTGTCAAGCCTTTTTCGGCGGCCGCAGGAGAGGGGTGATAACACGCAAACAGACTGCCCAATCGCTTCACTGATAACAAAGAAATGAGGCCCCACCTCTATGCCGGGGGCCTCAACCAGTGTTTCTTGGAATGCAACATTTGATATGATCTCGATTACAAGCTCTATTCCCACCAGAAACGCCGGTACTTACGCAAAGCCGAACACAGCGCCTCCACGTTCTTTGGCGGGGTAGGCGGATAAATGCCCGCGATGAACTCCAGGCCTCCCTCCGGGCTGCCAAGCTTCATGACTTCCTCGCGAATCAAATTGTCGATGTCGCTGGCGCTGCCATATGGCAGCACTGTCTGGCGGTCGATATCCAGCCGGATGCATGCGCGCCCCTTGATGACACGGGCGATATTATCAATACCGTTGCACAGATCCTGCGGATTGACGATATCGACGCCGGAGCGAACCTGCTCCTCCAGAATTCCCAATGTCTTACCGTCGCTGTGCAGGGCAACGAGGACGTTGGCAGCCTTGCACGGCTCCATCAGCGCCTGGTAGGCAGGTGCGATGAACTTGCGAAAGGTGGCGGGACTGAGGAACGTCGAGGTCTGGCTTCCCAGATCGTCGGCGAACTCCATGATATCCACCCCCAGCCGAAGATACCGGTCCACCAGCACACGGTTGTGCCGCACGAGCAGGTCGATGAGCTGGTACATGTCGGGCTCGTCCATGGCGTAATCGATCATCGCGTTTTCGAACCCGCGCAGATAGGTTGTCCGCAAAAAGAGAAAGCCGTGGGGAACACCGCCGGCGGTCACATCGCCGCGGGCTTTCGCCTGAGCGATATCGGCGGCGATGGCGTCCCAGTCCGCAGGGTTGCGGTCAAACTGAATATTCGCATCCGGTACACAGTAGCCGTCCAGATCGGTCCAGTTGGCAATCGGCGCGTTGCTCACAACGCCTTCAATGCCATTGGTGGAAGTCTTCCAGACGCATCCCCAGGCGTCTGTGAAGGGCTCGTTCACCCGGTACGCCGGAGCAAACACATAGGACGCATAGTCCCGCCAGCCTTTTTTGACATGAGGAAAGAATTCGGGGAATCGGACGCAAACCTCCTCCATGTCCTCGCGGTACATGTCCCAAGCTGCGTCGTTGATATGCACGGCTGCGGGAATCCACTCCGGGCGTTGAAAGCGCGCGTTGCGAAGGGTATTCTCTCGATTGGTCAGCATGATATCTCCTTAGCGCAAAGCGGATGGTCCCTTCCTGATACCCGGCGTGGTACCCTCGATACCGAAGAGGTCTTAAGGTATACTGACGTGATCGATGTTCCGAATTCGATACCAACACAGCAGATCGTCGCGGCCCGGCAGCTCCTTCGGTGTACCCTGCGGGGTGTCCAGGTAACAGAATGCAACCGATGAACAGGCATAGGGCTTCAACCGCTCCGGGCTCCAGGGGTTGAGGAAACAAAATCGGATGCCCTTATCAAACCGGATGGCATCCTGCTCATGGACGCGATACATCGCAATGCTGGCATTCAGCGAATCCTTGGAGGGCACACCGTGCAGCTCACCGGCAAAAGTCCCCTCCCGGAAATACCAGCCACCCAGGAAGTAATCCTCCATCCCTGTGCCGGTTATCGAAGGGGACTCAGCACCGTCGAGATAAACATACTCCGGAGCTTCCAAAAAACTCAGGTAATTGGGCTCCTCGCCCTGGGCGCTGAAGACACAGCCGACATAATGCCCTCTCCCCGCCGCCTCCAGTACCGGGACAGGTTCTGGTCCACGAAGCCGGGACGTTTGGAACTGGGCGTGGAACCAACCGCGCTCCGGTCCGGCATCGTCAGACAGCTGGTACAGTATGTTGGCAAACACATCGGTATCCACCAGAGCATCCAGATTCTCCAGTTCCACCCGAAACCCCTTACGAAAGGGCATCGGGAAGCGGCAATAAAAGCCTCCGCTGGACATACCCAAATAGCGCGACGCGAAGTTCGACACCTCGCATAGCCCATTGCCAAAGAAATCTCCAACAGGAGCCTGCACCGCCGGCCGGTCGCTGCCGTCCCAGCAAATGCGAAGAATCAACGTCTTAAGGATCGTCTGCGAGATCGGAGCGCTGGGGTTCCAGTGCTGCCAGAACCAGCCGGGGAAGGTCATCCAAAAAGAGGTGATCCGGCCGCACCCCTCCACATGGCAAAGCGTCACCTTGGCCCCGCGGGGCACGGCGACGGTTTTGGTTCGTTTGTTCGGGTCGAAGGTAGTAGCTTGAAACGTGTTTTCCTTGCGCAAATGGGAAATATCCCGGTCTATCATATGGTATAACCTCTCTTCTGCACGCAATGGCATCTCTGCGCTGTCGGCTGTCGATTCTTTTCTACACCACCCATGGCATTCCCTGCACGGAATGCCCAGCAAAGCTGTCGGAACATAAGGTGTGGCAATGGCTCCCCTACCCGCCGGCAGATTCCGATATGGTTGTTCTCGTCAAATTTTTCATCCAGTTAATCTTGTTTATTTTGAAAACCGCAACGAAGCATTTCAGTATCTGATCTGACTTCAGGCATGCGAATACCAACCATGCGGGTGCGCCAAGCCACGCAGAAATCAAGGCCGAAGGCAGCACGACACAGAATACGAAGATTGTGTCGTTTTTAAATACAAAAGATATGTCCCCGCCGGATTTTACCAGCCCGAAGAGACACGGCGCCTGGTATCCACTCCCAATTATAGTGATGGAAAGGACACCAATTAGCAGGCTAGCCTCTCTTGCTGCCGCCTGGCTTATACCTCCGCCAAGCGCACCCGCATACAGTGCGACGAAAGGCCCTCTAAGCACCGCTACGAGCGCGCCGGAAAGCAGCCCAACGAAAAAAAAGATTACCTGTGTGGTTCGTGCATATTCCTTCATAAGCTCGTACTTACCGGCTCCAACCGTTTTTCCGGTAATGATGCCCACGGCAGAGGCGAGGCCGGAAATAGCAATAAACGCAAGGGTACCCATGGTGTTTGCGATGGACACCGCCGTAGCGACAGACGCATCAAAAAAGCGTCCGAAGATGATGGAGTTCACCATCAAATTTACGCTCCACACGACCTCGCCCGCGATAAGCGGCAACCCATAACGGATGTAATCTCTAATGAGCATCCGGTCAGATCGCCGCAGATCGGCAATCCTCAACCGCAGTTTGCGGTCTCGGCGAAACACATAGATAGAAATTGCGGTGGTCTCGGCCACGCGACCGATTACTGTTGAAAGTGCGGCGCCGAAAACACCCCAACCCAGGCCATAGATAAACAAGAAGTTCAAGGCAATATCGAAGCTAAGCGATATCAATGAAATCATCATGCCAATGGATGGCGTTTCTACAGCGCGCATGGAGCATAGCATCACTTGTGTAATGCAGAAGAATATGTAGGACATGCAGACGGTGCGCAGATATGTTATGCCTTCCCGCGCGATCGCCGGATCAGACGTAAAAATCCCGATCACAGCGCCTGGAAATAACAAGCAGACCGCGGTCAGCACAGCCCCGACAGCCAGAGAAAATCGCATGCCAATAGAGATGATGTTTTTAATGTTTTCGGTGTCCTTTTTACCCCAGTACTGCGCTGAGAGGATCAGGATTACCCCACCGATACCGCTGGTGAACATTTGTATCAGCACATTAATCTGGCTGGCGAAATAGACACCAGATACCGCCGCATCGCCCAATGAACTGACCATAAGATTGTCAGCAAAGGAAGCAAGAAAAGCGATTAAGCCCTGTGCAGCCACCGGGAGCGCCAGTGTAATGAGGCTCTTATAATATGACCGGTCGCGGGTAAGCACACGCGTCATGACGGTTCTCCTTCCAATCTCTTCAGTTTCGCTATCGAAGCTAGTCGCGCTGAGAATGCAAGCAACCCGAATGCGCAGACCAGAAGCACATAAGGCATCAGCGAGAAGGAAACATGCGCGAAAAGCTGGCCGAACAGAGGTGGCATCAATGTGGTGCTGGTGTATGCAACAGCCATCTGAAATCCCATGGCAGCCTGTGCGTTTTCTTTACCGAAGTGAATGGGTGTCTGGTGTAGCATGGAAGGGAAGATCGGCGCAAGACCAAAACCTATGATCACAAGCGCAACGATTGTAAATAAGGTGGGCAGCGGCAGCAACATTAAGACAAGGCCGGCGATAACAAGTATAGCGCCCATGCGAATCAAGGCTTCGTTGCTGAGCTTCATAGACACAAAACCACTCAACATGCGCCCGGCAGTGATCCCCAGAAAAAAGAGAGAAATCCATCCGGCTGCACTTTCAGGCAGGATGTTCTTTATCTTCACCAGATAACTGGATCCCCAAAGCATGATGGTAGCTTCAACTGAGATGTACAGAAAAAAGGTCGATAAAGCGAAGACGGCGCCTTTGACCTGAAACGGCGCGAGCAGGCCATGCTTAACTTTGGTGTTCGGCACTTCCCTGGTGTGCCCGGCAGTGGGTTTGCTGAATTTCTTCCACATAGGCAGAGAGAACAGCAACAGCACTACCAAGGCAAATTGTATCATGGAAATGCTAAAATAACCGCTTCTCCAAGTATGACCCCATTGTTCTAAGGCAGAAATAAGGACGGGCCCGAGCATGGCTCCAACTCCCCAAAAGCAGTGCAGCCAATTCATATGCTTTGCCTCATAGTGTTCAGCCACAAACTCGTTAAGGCCCGAATCCACCGCGCCGGCTCCTAAACCGAGCGGAGCAGCGCATGCCAACAGCCAAAGAAACGAGGGAGAGAATGAGAAGCCAAGCAGCGCAACAGCAGTCATGGTAACACTTATGACTGTGACCTTACCGGTACCAATCAAACGGATCAGCCGGTGTGAAAAAAGGCTGGAAACAATGGTGCCGCAGGATATAATGATGGACACAAATCCTGCGTTTCCCATTGGGCCCCCAAACTCCACATTCATCAATGGCCATGTGGAACCGAGCAGGGAGTCCGGAAGCCCCAGGCTAATAAACGCAAGATAAATCAACGCCAAAAAGATCATCTCTACACTCCAAGAAAAACTCTTCTCTCTATCGGGTTACGATTTCTTTCGAAGCCCAGACTGATAGGCCGATATCGCCTGCACAAACAAACCCGCGATAATGTCGGCATCCAAATCGCTGGTGTAATCAATAGAAGGAAATATGTCCAGTATGGTTTTCGATTGGATCTCCTTGGGAATGGCTTTCATCAAACCATCAGAAAAAAAGTCACCATACAAAACCACATGGTTTGGGTTCACAATGCTGCAGAAGACACTGATCAATCTGGATATAGCAGGCACAATCTGTCTGGGATTTCCATAATCAATGGACAACCAGTCAATGCCTAGAGGAAGCAGACACACCTCACCGGCATATCCGCCTGCACCTTTTAGAATTTTTCCATCAACCAAAATACCTGCGCCGGGGCCGAAATGCTTCGGAAAATATATGCCCGCAAGAACCGAAGTTGGGTCGACTGTTCTCCCATACCCTAATACAGCGGCATTTACATCGTTCTCCACCAAGGCGGTCAGCCCATATTTTTTTAGAAAGTGGTCTGTGAAATGAAGACCTACCAGTTCGGTATAGTCATTGGCAACAATGACACCATATCGTTCCACTCCAGGCAGAGAAAATGATAATATACAAATTGAGGGGTATGCCCGCAGAACCGGATCTATCATGCTTTCAAAACTAGAAAGCTGAATATTTTCGAAGGTCTGTTCAGTTTGCCATACCACCTTGCCATACAGGTTCCCAACGCAAGCACTGATAACATTTTGCCCGTTGCGAACCCTTGCAGACAACGCAAGTATGTGGGCATATTCTTCATTAAAGATATAGGTTTGTGATGGCCGCCCACCTGTGGCGGAGACCAATTTTCCTAGCAACACCTCTTGGGTTTCGACTAAGGACCCTAATATATAACCTACCGTGGCATAGCTAAGCCCGGTAGATTCGGTCAAATCTTTGACTGTGGCAGCCTTATAGGAATACAAAGTCCAGAGGACTGTTTGTACATTGCTTTGCTTCATATCCAGTCTGTTGCTCATATTCACACCTGCCTTAGGCTCTAGAGAAACGACGTATCACACGGCAGTCTGCCGCGAGTACTCAAATCATATTATCTTATTCGTTATTATAATAACTTTAATAAGTGTTGAGATTAATATACCTTTGATTTGTTTACATGTCAATATCCATACAAAACATACGGGACAACGAATTCTTTGATTGCCGGAAAATTTACTTTGCTGTAGAATTATGGAAATACTCACATAGACATCGGAAGGGTTGATTTTATTGGCAGTCTCGATATTGACAGATAGCACCGCAAGTCTCCCGAGGGCATACGCCGAAGCCCATGGTGTATACATGGTGCCACTAACCATCTCGTCCCGGGGAGAAGAATGGGTGGATGGATTCGCAGGGGAATCGCCAGTGGTATTTCAGGACAAGGAGCAGTCCTTCCGCACCTCCCAACCACCAGTCGCCGAGTTTGATAAATGTTTCAAGGCAGCGACAGCCAACGGGAACGAAGTAGTGGCCATCCTTATCACCGAGGGTCTCAGCGGCACCACCAATGCTGCCCGGCTTGCCCGTGAAATGTCGCCCGTTCCAGAGCGGGTGCATATCGTAGACAGCGGCAACACCTCCATCGTCACGAAATTCCTGGTGGAACGAGGAGTTGAAATGGCAGAATCCGGAGCAACCGCCACCGCTATTGTGACGGAAATAGAGTCCCTCGCTCTTCGCTCCAATGTACTAATTGCTGTACGCTCATTGGACTACCTGCATTTTGGTGGGCGGCTAACCCGTGCCCAAGCCCTGTTGGGCAACCTACTGCAAATTTCCCCTGTAGTGACGGTTGCCAAGGGGAAGGTGGTCATGGCGGACAAGGTCCGACTATTTAGACGGGCGTTGCAGGAAATCACTCGTCGTATTCCGGAGACAACGTTTAAACTGGGCATCTCCCATATGCAATGCCCACAGGAAGAAAATGACCTGACAGAAATGATCAGACAACGCTTTCCTAAGCTGGAAGTCTCCAAAGAAAGCTTAAGCCCAGTGGTAGCAGCACATCTAGGTCCCTGCGTGGGCATTGGCTTTCAATGGAAATGACCATCTCTGGTGCGACGGGAATTAAAGTGTTAATAACACGTGCTTCGACCTTGTAGTAATAGGTCTTGCCGGTGGTCAGGCTGGTTTTCACGTAGCTTGGCGACGTTGTGTCCGCAGTTTACGGAAAGTCCCGCCGCTAGTCGTGGCACCAAACCTCGTATTAGTCGCGACGGTCAAAGCGCCCCAGGTCAGCTTTATGCTCTCAGAGGAGGCTTTAACGGCCTTTACGCCCGTCGGTGCGGCTGGCACAGGCTTGACCAACACGGCGGGCGCGCAGGAGCCATAGGCCGACTTCCCCGTTATGTGGAAAAACTTGAGTTTTTATAGTATGGTATTGTCAGCAGAGGCGAACCCATTGAATTGCGCGTTGTATGTCAAGTATTTTAACCACATAAAATATCGCAGCAAACGGTATCACGGTACTATCTGTTCACAGATTGGAGCTGAGACGTTTGGCTATTAATAAAGCGATGCGAGCAGCCCTCAAAGCCATCACGGCTTTGGAAATGGATGTAAAAAAAACATACAAAATGGAACGGCAGATTGAATTGCTCACCGCCAGGCTGCGGGGAAAACCAAAAGACTATAAAATGTGGGACCATATGGTTCGTTCCGGCGACTATGCAATCCCCGTACGCCTCTTTGCACCTGATGGAGAGGGGTCGTTTCCCCTGCTGCTTTTTTTCCATGGAGGCGGTTGGGTAACAGGCGGGATAGAGAACTATACCGGTGTCTGTGTCGACCTTGCGAAAGCCACGAACTGTACCATAGCATCCGTTGATTACCGATTGGCGCCGGAGCACAAGTTTCCCACCGCTACGGAGGATTGTTATGCGGCGGCGCGTGAGTTTTATCTCGGTCAGGTACCGGGCGTAAAGCCCGATAACATTACGCTGATCGGTGACAGCGCCGGGGGAAATCTGGCTGCGGCCGTTTCCCTGATGGCACGGGATCGTGGGGAGTTTCTGCCAAAACAACAAATCCTTCTTTACCCATCCACATACAACGATCACAGTGAACAATCTCCATTTCCGTCTATCCGGGACAACGGGACGGACTATCTTCTGACATCCAAGCGAATCCAAAGCGTCATCGAGCTTTATCGAAGCTCCGATGATGATTTGAACAATTCATATTTCGCCCCGCTTCTGGCATCGGATTTTTCACGCCAACCACGAACCCTGCTCATTACGGCGGAGTATTGTCCGCTCAGAGACGAGGGGGAAGCCTATGGGGAAAAACTGCGCGCTGCGGGCAATGAAGTGGAGACCATCCGCATTCCAGATGCGCTTCACGCCTACATGATGCTGCCGCCGCGGTTTGAGCATGTGCAACAGACCTATTGCATCATCAACGATTTTTTGCAAAGGGGTAATCTCCGTGGGAGGACATAAACAATGGAGCCGGCTGGATAATGCCGCAAAAATATTCCCGCCCACCACCACGAGTCGGGACACCAAGGTTTTCCGCTTTGTCTGTGAGTTGACCGAACCGGTGGACGGCGCTGTTCTTCAGTACGCGCTGGAGCGGACGATCCGGGATTTTCCCCTGTACCGTTCCGTGCTGAAAAAGGGATTGTTCTGGTACTATTTTGAAGAAAGCAGCATTCAGCCGCTGGTCGCCGAGGAGGCACTTCCGGTTTGCAGTCCAATTTACAATGCGGATAGACCCGGCCTACTGTTCCGCGTGCTTTATTTCAAACAACGAATCAATTTCGAAGTGTTCCACGCATTGGCTGACGGCACCGGCGTTATGCAGTTTTTGCGCACCATGGTCTTTCATTATCTGGCGAAAAAGCATGGCATTTTAGGGCAGTTGACCGATTATGATGCTTCAAGAGATCAGAAAAATCAAGATGCCTTTTATATGTATTACGATAAGACCGGAGCCAGTACCAAGATAAAGCGATACCGAGCCTATCACATCCGCGGGGAACGCCTGCCTGACAACCGGATTGGGATTACAGAGGGTTTTGCATCCACCCAAGCTGTTCTCCAAAAAGCCCACAAGCACGGCGCCACAATGAGTGAGTTTTTGATTGCGCTGTTAATTTGCTCTATTCACGATGGAATGGCCGTGAGGGAAAGGACTCGCCCCGTGATCATCGCCGTGCCGGTGGACCTTCGCCGTTTTTTTCCGGCACAAACCGCCCGAAATTTTTTCGGCATCATTCAGGTTGCTCATAACTTCCAAAAAGACGGACAGGAATTTATCCAGGTTCTTGCAAATGTGCGAGAATCACTCCGGCGGCAACTAACGCAGGAGAACCTCCACGGAATCATCAGCCATTATTCGGCCATGGAAGACAATCCCTTTGTCAAGGCGATTCCTTTGCAGGTTAAGATCCCCGTTCTCCGCATATCCGGGCTCCGGGCAGATGGCGAGGACACCGCTGCGTTCTCCAACATTGGCCAGGTTTCCATGCCGGCGGAAGCGGCGAAACACATTCGATTGTTCGATGTATTTCTCAGCACGAAACGTCCACAACTTTGCGTTTGTTCTTTCGGTAACACCCTTGCCATCAGCGTGTCCTCTCCTCTGATAGATACGGGGATTCAGCGACGTTTTTTCCGTCAACTGACGCAGATGGAGATTTCAGTGCAGGTAGTTTCCAATCTGGAACAGCTGAATGGAGAGGAGACGCCATATGCTACGGTGTGAACATTGCAAGGTGGACTTGCCCGGAGAGCAAACCCGCTGTCCGCTCTGCCAGAACAAACCTGCCGGAATACCTGATAGCTCCGGCAGCCGGTTTCCCCGTCTGCCCCAATCCCGGCCGACGACTGTCGGCCGCATATTGGCATGGGGTGCATTTGGAAGCGTGTGCGCGGTGGCAATTTGCATTACAATCAATTTGATTATGCCTGCGGGTGGATGGTGGTCGCTGTTTGTGGTTGCCGGTATCGCCAGCCTTTGGATCGATTTTGCCATTGTGCTCAAAAAACGAAAGAACCTGCCCAAGAACATCCTGTGGCAGGTTGCAGTCGTCTCTCTTATCGGCTTTTTATGGGATCGATCAACAGGATTCAATGGCTGGTCACTGGACTACGTGCTCCCCATTCTCTGTTGCTGTGCGATGATTGCCATGACCATAGTAGCTAAAGTCCGCAGGCTTGATACACAAGATTACATTTTGTACCTTGTGATCGACTGTGTTCTGGGGATCGTCTGTTTTATACTCATTTTGACGGGGATAGTTCGTGTTGTCATTCCGTCCGCGATCAGCTTTGGTTCTTCCATTATCTTTCTGGCATTTTTGCTGTTCTTTGAGGGGCAGCGCTTTGGGCAGAAATCCAGCGCAGACTACATCTATAATGAAAAACCTGCATAACAGACATTCTTGATTATGCAGGCTTGCATCCTTGGGGAAGCAGGCTTCAAGCGTTCAGTGCCGCTCGCACAACGGTTGATCCTGATTCCTGCTGGTGTAGTTTGATCTGATGCTTTCATGCTGCTTAGCAGGCATCAAAAGTCAATGAACGGCCATTTTCGCATCCAATACAATGGGTAAGATTGTTGCTTTGGCCTTTGTCATAATTCCCTGAAGCTTACCCCGCTCCTTTGGATAGATAAAAGTATATGCAGCACCGCCATGGTTCGCTCGGCCGGTTCGCCCAATGCGGTGCACATAGCTGTCTGCATCACCGGGAATATCGTAGTTCACAACCGCGTCAATTCCTCCTACATCAATACCTCGAGCGGCGACGTCGGTTGCTACCAGTATGTTCACCTTGCCATCACGATACCGCTGCATCACCTTGTCCCGCTGGCTTTGGCGCAAGTCGCCATGAATCGCCTCTGCCGGATGCGCAGCTTCGGTCAGCTGATGAGCCAGGCTGTCAGCCATCGCTTTCGTTGCTACAAAAATCAAGGAAAGGTGGAACTGCTCTTTGCGCAGCAGTTGCAAGAGCGCAGGGATTTTAGCGTTGCCGCGGATCTCGCAATAAAAATGCTCTACCTTCTCCAAGCTAGTGGTTTCCTGCTGGATGCAAATATGTTGCGCCTCTCTCTGATACTGCGCCGCAATTTTTCCAATGTCACTGGAAAGAGTCGCGGAAAACAGCACCGTTTGCCTTGTAGCAGGAGAAGACTGCAGAATGGTATCGATGTCTTCCCGAAACCCCATATCCAGCATCCGATCTGCCTCATCCAGCACGATACACTCAACCTTGCTCAGCCGCGTGGTTCGCCGACGGATATGATCTGTCATGCGTCCGGGTGTGGCCACCACAATTTGCGGGCAGCGTTTTAGGGCCATAATCTGGTGCTGAATCGGCTCCCCGCCATACAACGCTAGAATTCGGATTCCCTGCTTATATGCAGCCAGTTGCTTCAAGACACCGGCTGTTTGTACTGCTAGCTCACGCGTGGGACAGAGAATTACGGTTTGTATCTGACGATTGGCAGGATTCACATTTTCCAAGACTGGGAGCCCGAATGCCGCGGTTTTCCCGGTGCCGGTAGGCGCTTGTACAAAGAGATCCCGCTTTTCGAGCAGGGGCCCCATGGCCGCATCCTGTACAGGTGAAGGATCGCGGTAGCCCATTTTTGTGATTCCCTGCAGCAACTCGGGGGTAAAGCCAAATTTCTCAAAGTTTGTAATGATTTCAGTCTCCATTTCATCTGAATATTTTATTCAGGTCATACAAAAGCCGCCAAATCCCATTGGGACTTGGTGGCTTTTGGCAGCTGTTGCTTTAGGCTACTTTGCTGACGTTGACAGCACGCAGCCTGCGGCTGTTTTTGGGGTCCTGCTCCTTGTCAAAGGTGACCCTGTCGCCTTCGGCGAGACTCTTATAACCGTCGGACACAATGGAGGAGAAATGAACAAACACGTCATCGCTGCCATCATCGTTGGCAATGAAGCCGAAACCCTTCTCCGAATTGAACCATTTTACTGTACCATTATTCAAAATTGGTACCTCCATAAATATATTTGCACCCACTACTGCACAAAAAAACACATGCTTTTGTAATTCATCAAACGAATCAATGACTTACAAAAACATGTGAGACAATGCACCATCTTGAATACTACCCTATTGTCACACATAACATGCGAAAAGTCAACCCCTGAATCAAGTCCGTTGTATCAAGAAACGTTTATGTGAATTCTTGTCCTTGATTGTAGATTATTGTCCTACAGGCTTACCACCTTGGCTTCACCGCTGCGAATAGCAGCGATCATATCCCGAATATCAGCCAGCGGCCTATCGAGCCCGATGCCTGCCAAATGAGGTTGCGCACCGATGTGGTTGTCCGATCCACCAATGCGCAGCAGGCCGTAGTTAGCAGCATATTCCTCCGCGCGTGCATTCTCAAAATCCGTCCTGCTGGCATTGACCACCTCCACACCATCCACCGACCGGGGCAGCAGACGGATCATGTCGATGTACCACGCTTCGCGGTATGGATGCGCATGAATGATGAATCCACCTTCACTACGCACAAGAGCGCAGTAATCGTTCACACTTAATTCCATTACCTCCGGGTGGCGCAGCAACCAAGCCTTATCCAACCCGTATGTCAGGAAGTCCGTACCGAAAAGGGAATATTCCCATCCAAAGAACACATCGACGCCGATTCTAGCGCCTTCTTCCGCAGCATGCTCATATCCCATGCAGAGCCAGTCAACCCTTTGCGCCCATGAAAGATTGGTGGGGACGGCGCTGTTGCCATTGAAAAAATGGTCGGTGATACATATGCCTTTCACGCCTCTATCCCGATAAAAACCAACCAGTTCTCTGGCGGATATGGACGAGCATTTACTGGCTTCTTGTGTGTGTGCATGGGTTTCGTACAGGAATTCAGGCATAATAATCCTCCCGGTAAAATCCATCGACGATATCTGATGATACACCATATCCCAGATCATCATCACGTCTGGGTGCGGCTCAGGGTTTCCCGCAACAGGGTCGCCAATCTGACCATTGGAGAAGATGCCCCAAGTAAACGGGGTAACCCTGATGCTTCCTGAGGTTATCACTCTTTTACATAAAATGGAAGAAGATTGGGAAATTGAGGGATCCCCACAAGTGGGTCCAAGCGTAGCGATGGCTTCAACACGCATCCTAAAATCAAGCCCTGCTCCAAAGAGCAGGGCGGGCAATCATGCGCAACTGGTGCTAGACAAAATACCGTATATTCAGGATTGGGGACTAGCGGCTATGCGTCGAGGTCGAACCCAGCCGCATGCATCAGGCCTTTCATATAACCAATTCCATACAGTCGGCCCAAAACCTCATAACCAGGATTATCATTGCTCTCACCGTCCATCGTCGGCACATGGTCCGAACGGATGGGGCCCTCATATCCGCACTCCTTATAGGTACGAATGATCGTGGGCTGATGGTTCTGGCCGCACTCATGGAAGACCTCCTGAAACTTTTCAGGCGTGCCAACCACATCACGGAAATGAGCAAAGAACAGCTTGTTGTCTGCGGTAAAGTCACGTATCATATGTGGGATGTCCTCGCCCGCAGTAGCCATTGTACCGGCGCACAGCGTTATTCCGCTGTTCGGGCTTGGCACCAGCTCGATCGCTCGGCGCATCGCAGCTGCGTTTACCAGGATACGAGACACACCGCGAATGGGTGATATCGGAGGATCGTCTGGGTGCAGCGCAAGCTTTACACCAGCCGCTTCGGCCTCCGGTACGATTGCCTGAAGCATATACTTCAAGCCGGACCACAGTTGGTCCTCAGTCACAATCCCAGATTCGGTCATAGGAGCATTCGCCATTACCGAATGGTCATACCCAGTGGCCAGTGCACCGCCACGTGTAGGAATGTCCATCGAGGTGCGTAACCAGTTGAACTCGGCCATGAAATCGTAGCAATAGACCGGGATTCCAACGCGCCCCATGTTCCGGATCAGCGTGATGACCGACTCAACTTCTTCATCCCTGCCGGGGAGCCCAAGCTTGATCTTGTTGGCCGGTGGCCTGGATTCCACAACGAGCGGTGTAATGCCATTATCCCGAAAGCGCTGCGCCATGCGCAGCAACGGTTCGTAATCCCATGGCTTCTGTCCGTTGCGTGCGATGCCCATGCCGGTCACCGCATACCGTATACCCATCTGCTTTGCCAGCCTCCACATGCGGTTCGGCTGGGAATCCAGAAATTCTGCTACTTTCATGCTTTAACCCCCTCCTTTACTTACGAAAAAGGCCCCGATCTCTAGCACATGACACATTTATCAAACGGAAATATTCGCTTTGTCAAGTCAATTACCCTTTATTCATCGCAATGTACCTATCCATGTTCAATCTGAGAACTGTCTAGATAGAACATGATTGTCAATTTAACAACTTCTATAAATCAGTATAATGAAAGTACGATACCATGACAAAACGCTGTTTATGATAAGGACTGTGCCGCATGAGAAAACTCGAACTGTTGAAAGAAGAAATGGATCATATTCCCAACAATCCTATAAACCTCCGGAATTACTTGCAATATTTGGGATACCGCGATCATTTCGACGCCTCATCTCCCCTCGCCAGGGCATATGCAATCGAGTCGCTGCTGGTGAACCACCGCAAGCACATCTATTGGAACGATTTGATCGCCGGTTCGATTCGTGGGCTGGTTTTAGAAGAGGAAGGCATCTCAGAGCCCATGCTGGCCCGGGCGAACAAAATAACGGATAGCTATGGCAGCAATCATTTCTGGACCAACATGGATCACTTCGCGCCGGATTATGAAACCTTCCTTGCGGATGGCATACCCGGCACCTTGTCGAAAATCCAAAAATCTTTGCTTGAACACCAAGAGGATCCGGATTATCCAAAAAAGAAAACCTTCCTGGAATCTGCGGCCATTTCCATGAGAGCTTTCGGCAGAATGGTGGGGCAATACGGTATGGCCGCCGCATGCATGGCGAAAGAAGCAGAAAGCCCGGCCCAAGCGAAACAGCTTACCGAAATCGCATGCATTTGCGAAAAGCTTCAGACTCAAAGCCCGGGCACCTTTCATGAAGCATTGCAGTTAGTATGGCTGGCTCACGTAAGCTTTCTGTATGAGGGGCGCTATGCCATGGCCTTCGGGCGCATGGACCAATACCTGTACCCATTCTACAAGGCGGATGTGGAAAACGGCACGCTGACCCGCGATCAGGCACTGGAACTGATGCAATGTACATTGTATAAAATTGGTGAAAGCCGAATTTGGGGTGCCGACGATGTTGTCAATATTGCCATTGGCGGCATTAAGCCCGATGGCACAGGCGGCATCAATCCGCTATCGTATCTAGTCCTGGAAGCGGTCAAGAACTGTAATATTCCCGGCCCGAATCTATCAGCAAGGCTCTACAGGGATGCCCCGGACCATTTCCTCGATGAGTGTCTGAAGGTCATCGGTACAGGGCTTGGTTATCCGGCACTGATGAATGACGAAGTGAATATTCCGGCACTTCACCGCCATGGATATTCCCTGGAGGACTGCCGCAATTACTGCATGGTGGGCTGTATTGAAAACTTTATCCAAGGCAAGCAGCCACCGTGGTCGGACGGGCGATACAATGTTCCAAAATTCATCGAGTTGACGCTGAACCGCGGCAAATGCATGCAAACCGGTGTTCCTCTGGGCCCTGACACTGGCGCTATTACTCGTTTTGCAACAATGGACGATTTCATGGAGGCCTTGCAACAGCAGATGACGTACGGGGCAGCGGAGTACATGATGCACTTCCGCAATGAAAATGAACGGTACAACCGTGCCGCCTACATGCAGCCCTATCTATCATGCTATTGCCGGTGCTGCATCGAGCGAGGCCTGGACATAAATGACGGTGGTGCGCTCTACCCCTCCGTGCACGGCGCCGGGTGCATGGGCATAGCTACGGTCTCCGATTCTCTGGCCGCCATCGAAAAGGTTGTATATGAGCAGAAGGTTTGTTCCATCGAAACGCTCCGGGACGCGCTGATTGCGGATTATGAAGGTTACGATGAGCTTCGGGCGGCATTGCGCAAGGCGCCCAAGTATGGCAACAATGACAATTTTGTAGACCGCTACGCGGTATGGTATGTGTCTTTCCTGGACAGCCTGTTCGGGCGATACCGTACTCGTGACGGCGGCGCTATCTACACAGCTATAGCCTCCAACGTCAGCAACATCCCAGCCGGCGCCGAAGTCGCCGCTACACCGGACGGGCGAAGAAATGGTGAGCCGCTTAGCGATGCTGCATCTCCCATGCACGGCCAGGACAGGAATGGCCCTACAGCAGTGATTCTTTCGCTTTCCAAGCCCGACTACACCTTGGTTTCCTGCGGAACGGTTCTGAACCAGAAATACGCTCCCTCGATGTTCACAGAACCCGGAAAACGCGCCAGACTACTGTCGCTCATCAAAGTCTACTTCCAGAAAGGCGGACAGGAAATCCAGATCAACGCGGTATCCAGGGAGGTCCTGGCCAAAGCGATGGAAAACCCTGATGATTACCACAGCCTGGTGGTGCGTGTGTCCGGTTTCAGCGCATATTTCACGGGTCTGGACAAATGCGTACAAGAAGATATTCTGCTTCGCACGGAGCATTAGGCGCCATGAGACTTACAGGCATCGTCAGTGATCTTCAGCATTTTTCCACCGGGGACGGCCCAGGCATAAGGACAACAGTGTTTCTGAAGGGCTGCAACCTGCATTGCGAATGGTGCCATAACCCAGAAACCATTCCAACAAGGCCGGTGTTGTTGTATTATGAGCACCTTTGCACCCTCTGCGGCGCCTGCCAAAGGGCCTGCCCCTATCGCATTCATACGGTTGACACGTCAAGGCACCTTATCAATCGCCAGCTATGTATGGCGTGCGGAGCTTGCGCCGCTGCTTGCCCCTCCTGTGCGCTGAAAATCTGCGGCGAGGAAAAGCAACTGTCTGAAGTTATGGATTTCATTCTCACGGATGTTGATTTCTACCGATCGTCCGGTGGCGGGGTGACTATTTCGGGGGGCGAGCCCATGCTGCAGGCGGAGTTCACCTCTTCGATCGCATCCGAATGCAAAAAGCATGGTCTGCATGTAATCGTCGATACGGCTGGCAATGTAGATTTTTCAACGTTTGGCCATGTCGTCCCTTTCACGGATTTATTTTATGTAGACCTCAAGGGTGCAACTGAAGCAGATTACCAGGGAAAGACAGGTGGCAGACTCACGATGGTATTGGTGAACATCACCAAGCTGAGAGCGTTGGGGTGCGCGGTTGTGGCAAGGATCCCTATCATCCCTGGATACAACGACAGCTTGGATTATTGCAGCAAGATGGCAGACTTGCTGGAAAAGGCTGATTGCCATCATGTGCATTTGCTTCCTTTCCATCGCTTGGGATCGAGCAAATACCGTGCGTTGGGGTTGGACTGGCATTGCCAGGGGATTGAGCCGCCTAATGCAGAGCAGATGCATAGGCTTGGGATGGCATTTAGCAAAAAGGGGTTCTTGGCCGAAGTGGAATCAAACTAAGAACAAGAACGGCGAGGAAGGTGGATTGACATGGGAATGCTGCTCAAACCTTACCTGGCGGCCGGCCACCACAGGGCCGCCCATAGCAGCTTGTGCCCGTCTTCACATTCCATGGTATGGTACACGTTCACGGGAACCTCCACCACATCTCCTGCATGGACGGGATATTTCTCTTCACCAATGTGCACAAAGCCCTTTCCCTCAAAGACCAAATATATCTCTTGCGTGGGGTGGGCATGGCCTTCCATTATGGATGCGTTTTCTAGATATCCCCAAGCATGATGGAATGGGCTGTTCACGCCATCTGGAAGAACGGGGCCTGCCAGTATGGTGCCATTATGTCCGGTAGGGGCCTTGTCCTTAACAAAGCGAGAGATTTTGGGAATCACAGATATTCCTCCTTCATATTGATCTGCGAAATTGGACTATCACACTTGTTGGCATACATTCTGCTTATATGTTATAGGCATTCTATATTTTCGCCACCAGATCAGCAAGTGTGTTCATAAAACGAAGCTCAACCGCTGCTCTAGAGAGCAGGGATTTTGACTCAATGCGAAGCTCTAACCGAATCACTTAGATATCAAGGAGTTTCTACAGAGCAGGTAATTTTACGTAAAGCGCCGCCTGTGCCGCCGGCATTGCGGCGGCATGGGCGGTACCATCGCGCGGTCGATTTACAGATATTGCACCTTGACTGGCTCTTTCCGCTTGGCCGACTCCATCATGGCCAGGATGACCAGCGACGTGTTCGCGGCATCCTGCGGTGTCAGCAGGAATGGCTTGCCGTCGATGAGCCGGTCCACGAAGTGCCGGATGCTCTGGTAGGCAAAACCCATCGCGCGGCCGTGGACGAAGTGGTTGACCAGCACATCCGGGCGGTCAGATTTCTGCTCGGTGAAGCGCTCGATCATCTGGTTGTTGGACAAGTCCAGATTGAACATGCCGCGGGTGCCCGTGATGTTGAACTTGATGTCGTTGACGCAGGGATGGGTGTTGGGCGTAATCCAGCCGTTCTCCATCGTTGCGATCCCGCCACGTTTGAACTGAAGGATCGTCTGGAAAATGTCGTCGGTGTCGACGCCCATGCTAGCGAGAATGCCCCGTCTGGACACGCAGTACACGGTGTCCACCTCGTCGGAGAAGAACCAGCGTAGCGTATCAACGCTGTGGGAGCCCAAAAACCACAGGATGGAAGACTGCGCCGCCCAGGGCAGCATATCGGTCGCTACCCACTTGGCGTCGTTCAGACGGAAGTAGGCGCTGTAGGGATCGCCGATCTCCCCGGCTTCCAGGCTGGCATGGGCGACGGCGAAGGGCGGGCTGAAGCGGTTGTGCAGGTCCACCATGAGGCGCACGCCAGTGCGCTCCACAGCGTTCATGATGTCCTCGACGTCACGCCGGGTCGTGGCCAGCGGCTTTTCGATGAGCAGGTGCTTGCCCGCCAGCGCGCAGTCCACAGCAAAGTCCCGGTGCAGGAAGTCCGGCGTTACGACCGCAACCGCGTCGAAGGGGCAACGCCGGATCATCTCGCGGTGGTCGGTGTAAACGTGCTCTTCCGGGATGCCGTACTGCACGGCCAGGCGCAGCGCCTTTTCGCGGTTCACATCGCAGACGCCGGTCAGCTTTACGACAGGGTACTCGCTATAGATCGCGGCGTGGGTCGCGCCCCACGTACCCGCACCGATAATCGCCATCTTGATCTGTTCCATGTTACGCATTTCCTTTCCCAGTGGCATGGACATTCATTCGTCATGGAATCCGCGAATCCTGTCTATCGCCGCAAAAAACAGCTTGAACGTTTATTGGGAAACAGCTCCGCTAGCGAGTTTAATGTTTTTATTGATTAAACCTTATTCATTTGAGTTGGCCACTGTGCTGATAACACATTTGAGGCCCCCGTCTCTACGTCGGGGACCTCCATCCTTGTCTCGCTCTCCAGTGGGATGTGTTTTGCTTATACTCTTTTAAATCAGTCTCCATTTATGCGACTTTGAATTATAACCAAGACATAATCCGTTTAAATTCTTCCTACATTTATCGAGTGTCTTATGAATGGAATCCAAATTATCAACAGGTCCTGCTTTATAAATAATAACTCCAGTTGTAAAGCTGTTTTCAAAATCTATAATAATTCCATCCTTAGCCAAATTGTAGATATATCCTAAAATAGCATCTGGCAATGGTGATATATGCTTTTTTCTCCCTTTTAATTCAGTTAAAAGCTTATACTCGATTACTGACAAGTAATTTTTTGTTTCTTCCATAAATACCCTAACAAACCAATCATCATCATGACTACAATAGGAATACTTGTTATCTAAATCACTAAAATAATGTGATAGTAAGGGTTTTGCCTTATGAGCAAAAAATAATAACTCTGCCAATTGTTTATTTGAAAGATCATCTAAATGTTTTGAATTAGTGAAGTCAACCCAACAAAAATCCCCATAATCATACACATTTGATTTTGTAAACTCTACAACATTCTCAGATGTTATATAGTGGAACAAATGTTCATAATTAAAAGCGGTATTGTTTGGATGGCCTTTAAGAACTAAAATGTTTAGCGGTTTCTCATTTATGCCATTATAGAATTCATTAAAAGATATCCCAGATGATTCAATATAACTTTCATTTTCGAAGATTCTAATGAAAGCAAACCATTTATTTTTCATTATTTAGCTCCTGCCCAGAATACAATAATCGGCAGTCCAAAACTGTGTGTTATAGGCATTATAAATCATCTTCTCGAGTTTGTTAATAACTTGCCATTCAAACGCCTGTCATGACGAACAGCGAGCCATGATAATACGAAATTGAGCTCCCCCGATCTGCCTGCACAAACTACACACTTGGTTCACCGACTTGTTTGGGGCCATCCGGTTATTCACCGGAAGTTAAGTCTTCACCAGAAATATCTTCAGTTCATCAATGCTCATAACACTGTAATCGAACAATGCGCCTTCTTTTGCATTCCATGTAGACCATCCTGCAAAGATGGACGGCATACAAGCAGCCCGGGCGGCATCGGCGTCCTTGAACCGATCACCAATGAATACCCAAGATGATTGTGGGCTGGTGCATTTTATATTGATGGCCATCGACTCTTTCTGTGGAAGCCCGCAGCCAATCGAATCAAATAGGCTGATAATGCCCGAGCAGGTCAGCGCATAATACACATATTCGCAGTGACCCGTGCTTGCGATGTGGAGACGCACACCTTCTGCCCTGAGCCAGCGCAGAAGCTCGGGTACTCCAGGAAACAGTATCTGTTTCGCCAGATCAGCAATTCTTTCCTTCTCCAACTCATGTACCCTTATCCCATAGCTTTCAAGCACCGCTTCCGGTTGATCCGGCAGCAAAAGCCTATAAAACTCCGGAGAAGAGTATCCGATTGCCGATTGGATGGCTTCATCTGTTGGAATGGGAAGTTCCATTTCACGGGAAGCTTGCCTGCATGCCGGGACAGTGTATGATGCCGTGTTAACGAGGGTTCCATCCATATCGAAAACAATATGGTTATAACGCATGTACAGTCCTCATTCATATTTATTCGCAGCAACCATCATACCATCAGTCACCGCACAAAGGGTAAGCGTTATTCCGACGTTTCTTCCTGAGCAATCTCGACTGCTCGACGCACGTTCTCAAGGTCCTTTACCTTATAAACGTCCCGGATGATGATCTCGAGCTGGCACCCTTTTGCTGCGATGGCCGTTTCCCGGATGTGTGCCCTCCATGCTTCTTCATCCAAGCTGTCATCCACACCAAGGTAAACGGCGGAAGGCTTCCGCGAATACACGACGCCGGTATCCCGCAGGTACTCTCCCATACGCCGTTGATCGCACCAGGGCGACACGGAGACTTTACGGATATTGGGGATCGCCGTGTGAATGTCAGGCCAGAACGCGTGCAACGGCTCGCAACATCCGTAATAGACCAAACCGAGAATCGACGATACTTCCGCGACATACGGCAACACAAATTCCCGGAACATATTGGGCGATGCCCCTGCCATCTCCTCGGCCTCCACCCAAAGCCAAATATCCTTTGTGCGCACATGACGCCCGTCGAAACCCTCCGCCGGCAGCTCGTCAGTGAAGCCATAGCTGCTCATACATGTCTGGTGATTACCGTTGTTGAGTGTAAGCAGCCCTTCCCTCTCATAAAACCGCATGATCCCGATCTGGCTCTCCGCCAGATGCCGCATCAAACGGTGCACAGAATCGGGTTGGTCCATCATCGCCATATAGAACCGCTCCATCCCCATAAGCTTGATCACCTTTTCGGTCAGGCCTACATAGGGAGGGGTGCCGTCAAATACAACGGGAAGGATGTCCCCAAAAATTTCATTGACAAAATCAAGCTTCTGCTGAGAAGCCTCACGGTCTATGACAATGGACGCAGGATTCAGCTTGCCAAAATCTCTTTCCAAGTCCTCGATCGGATGGTCGTACTGATAGCCTACAGCAAGCCCGCTGCCGTCGGTGGCATGCCGCGTCTCGATATCGAATCCGAATTCATTGATGGAGACGGCATGGTCCACCGGGAAGAAATCCGGCATGACCTTATCGTCATCGATCAGCTCATGTTCGCGGATGTTTCTGAGCAGCACAGACTCGACTCGACGAGCTGCCGGGCTCTGACATCTGTAGAGATCTTCAGGCATAAAGTCGTTATCGAAGGTCCATGTCTCCACTATGACAGGGGGGATGGAGCGTTTGCCCGTGTTCAGGTTCATCCACTGCTGTTTCCGCTCAGCCATGACAGGCAGAGATGCGTATTCCAGCTGCTTTTTTGCCAGACCGCGGAGATATAGCCTCTCGGCATTGGTAATTTCGAATGACATGGCGCGGGGCCTCCATATTCTACCCAACCCCTTCCCCCGATGCACCGGGGGAAGGGGTTGGAGATGAGGGTTGACCGGAGCAGAGGAAAGGGTTAGTTGAACTGCGGCAGATTTGCCTTATGCGCAAGCAACAATTCGTCCACCATCTTCCGCACGGCAGCCTTATCTGAGATATAACCCCCGGCCAGGATGGCTTCCTCCATGAGGTGTCTGTCACCCTTCAGTGCCGCGTCAACGGCGATCTCGATGCCGGACAGGAACCGCATCGTAAAGCCGGCCAACACGTCAGGGAAGTTGGGGAGCCGAATTGGCAGGGTGCCGGACGCCGCAGCCACGGCGGGCATCTCCACGACCGTCCACGGCGGCAGGTTCGGGATGGCGCCGTTGTTTTGCACGTTCATGTAATAGATGCCCCGGCGGTCGCGCTCGGTGGAGTCGATGATGTCCATCAACTGCTCATGCTCACCGTGGAAGTGCTCGAAGAATTCATCGCCCAGCGGCTCCGGCGAGCGGGCGGCACGTACGGTGTCCTCATGAATCTTGTCGCCCCAATAAATTGTGTTTTCAAAAGAATAGGCGTCGTGCCCCAGTTTCTTGCCGTAATAGGCCCCGCCGGGGAAATATTCGGTGAAGAACTCGGTGATGTGACGATCGCCGGGGGCCGGGAAGGCTCCATACTTGAGGAAGAAGCTCCACGCGAAAGGCTCGCCCATGTGGAAGTCGGACTGCTCGCCGTGGAAGCGGTCACCCTGGTCGCCGTCATGGGTCTCCTTGAAGAGCGGCAGTACCTTTTCCCGCACCATGGGCCAGGCGTCCTTGCCGTCCAGGCGGCACTCATAGATGAACGTGCAGTGGTTGATACCGGCGGCAAGCGTGGTCACTCGGCTCCTCTCCCACCCCATCAGGTCCGCGATGTACCACTCCATGCCCACTGTGCCGATGCACAGGCCGGTCACATCGGCGTTCAGTTGCTTGCGCAGCGCCCGGCAAATGATGGCCATCGGGTTGGAGTAATTGAAGAAGCGGGCATTGGGGCACAGGCGCTGGATGTCACGGGTGATGTCCAGCATCGCGGGTACCATGCGCATGGCGCGAGAAATTCCGCCGGGCATTGCCGTGTCGCCTACAGGCTGGTTGATGCCATACTTCCTGGGGATATAAACGTCCTGCTCCCAGGCGCGGCGGCCGCCCACGCCGATCGTGGTGACCACATAGTCGGCGCCGGGCAGCACATCGCATCGGTCGGTGGACATATCCACCTCGATGTCGGCTTGCTTGCCCGCGACCATCTTCATGACAAGCTTATAGACATCCTCCAGCACCTCGCCGTCGATGTCCACCAGCGCCAACTTCCACTTGTGGCCGCCGGGGTTCTTCTTGATGAGATCCATCACGAGCCCCTGCGTGAACATTGCGCTGCCTGCACCGATGATGACCATTTTCTTCCTCATGGTGTTCCTCCTTCAGTTATTCCTTAATGATATTCCAAAGCTTTGATTCAAATTCCGGAGTGATTTGCGGCTCAAGCTCCGGGGCTGAAGCCATCACGGCGCGCACCCGGTCCCGAACAGCCTCCCTTTCGCCACTTCCCTTGCGGTTGCGCCAACGGGCATAGGACTCGGTGGAGAACGCTCGCGGGAACCACAGGCTCTCCCGGAAGTGCTCTGCCGTGTGCTCCTGCGATAGGTATTGGCCGCCCCAGCCGGCATCGTGGATGGCATCCAATGCCAGCGTGTCTTTGTTTACCTCAAGCCCGGCGGACAGCCGCTTCAGCCAGCCCAGCGCCTCGTCGTCCAGCACGAGCTGCTCGGGGCTGAACACCTCGTCCACCGCCAGCAAACCGCAGGCGATGTGGCCGTGGCCGCTGGATTGGGCGTTG
>JAEZKL010000122.1 GCA_023415475.1 Bacillota bacterium
TCAAGTACGGCGATGAAGATCGTGTAGACGGAGGCTTTGGGCAGCAGTGGGGTGAATGGTTTCAAAGCGGCAGATTTGACAAGCTGGAGGAGTTATTATCAGATGAACTTAAGAATAGCTATGAAGATGCAGATGCTTATATTGGCCTGATGCGCTTTAAGGAGGGTGAACCCTTCCAGTACTGGATTGGTATGTTTCTTCCGGAAGGCTGTGCGGTTCCTGAAGAGTACAATTCTATTGATATGCCCCGTACTAAGCTGGGAGTTTGCTGGCTACGCGGTCCGGAAGGGGAATTGTATTGCAAGGAAGACAAATGTGCTGAACAGTTAGTAAAAGAGGGATATGAGATAAGCCATGATGTGGAAGGCGCATGGTGGTTCTTTGAACGCTATGGATGTCCAAGATTTACTACACCAGACGAAGAAGGTCGTATTATTCTGGATATCTGTCATTATGTAAAATAGATCTAACAGCATAATCTAATTAAGGGAGTGTGTTTATAAGTTATCTACACACTCCCTTAGTCTGTATACGGATATATCATATGGCTGTTCGAAAGCAATAAGTATTCTTCGTCCGATAAACAGAAGATGATTACTTCTTCACATCATCTACGGTTAAAAGCTACGGGTTAAAAATACAAAGGTGAAATCCTCTTCCTATTGAAAAATCAAAATCATATGTTATAATATTCAAGATAAGCAGATTAGTCAAAGCAAACATAAATGCTTTCTAAGCTTGCTTAAGAAAGCATTTATGTTTGTTTTGATAAGTGCAACGTGAGCTCAAAAACCCATTCTAAATAGGAAGGACATTTTCTGGACAGAATCACCAGTATAAAATTAATAAAACTAATATAGACAAAGGAGTTTTGAATATGGATTTAATTGATGTTAGAGAATTGTACCGCAATAAGGATCAATATATCGGAAAGCAGGTATCGGTTGGCGGTTGGATTAGAAGCGTCAGAGATTCCAAGACCTTCGGTTTTATCGTGCTAAATGATGGTACCTACTTTGAGCCTCTTCAGGTTGTGTATCATGATAAGATGGAGAACTTTGCAGAGGTATCCAAATTGAATGTAGGATCTGCAGTTATCGTGAAGGGAGAGCTGGTTGCTACTCCACAGGCAAAGCAGCCCTTTGAGATTCAGGCAGAGGAGGTAATTATTGAAGGCACCTCTACTGCTGATTATCCTCTCCAGAAGAAGAGACACACCTTAGAATATCTGAGAACTCAGACTCACTTAAGAGCTAGAACCAACACCTTCCAGGCTGTATTTCGTGTCCGTTCCCTAATTGCTTATGCAATTCACCAGTATTTCCAGGATCGCGACTTTGTCTATGTTCATACACCCATCATTACAGGCAGTGATGCAGAGGGTGCTGGTGAGATGTTCCGTGTTACTACCTTAGATATGGACAATCTTCCTAGAACCGAGGATGGAAAGCTTGATACTACACAGGATTTCTTTGGCAAAGAGACAAACCTTACGGTTAGCGGCCAGTTAAATGGTGAGACCTATGCGATGGCATTCAAGAATATCTATACCTTCGGACCGACCTTCCGTGCTGAGAATTCGAATACAACTCGTCATGCGGCTGAGTTCTGGATGATCGAGCCGGAGATCGCCTTTGCAGATTTGAAGGATGATATGGCAATGGCGGAAGGAATGTTAAAGTATGTAATTAATTATGTGCTTGAGCATGCACCTCAGGAGCTGCAGTTCTTCAACCAATTTGTAGATCAGGGCTTACTCGAGCGCCTTACCAATGTGGCAAATTCTGACTTTGGACATGTTACCTATACTGAAGCCATCAGTATCTTAGAGAAGAACAATGATAACTTTGATTATAAGGTGTTCTGGGGCTGTGACCTTCAGACAGAGCATGAGCGTTATCTGACGGAGCAGATATTTAAGAAGCCTGTATTCGTAACCGATTATCCGAAGGAAATCAAAGCCTTCTATATGAAGCTGAATGAGGATAACAAGACCGTTGCTGCCATGGACTTATTGGTTCCCGGCATCGGTGAGATTATCGGTGGAAGCCAGAGAGAGGATGATTACGACAAGCTTGTAAAGAGAATGAATGAGCTGGGACTTAAGGTGGAAGATTATGAATTCTATCTTGATCTTAGAAAATATGGTTCCGCAAGACATGCCGGCTTTGGCC
This sequence comes from Bacillota bacterium, assembly GCA_023415475.1. Lineage (GTDB taxonomy): Bacteria > Bacillota > Clostridia > Lachnospirales > Lachnospiraceae > Mobilitalea. Next base: position 2,175 of record JAEZKL010000122.1, read on the forward strand.
TCGGCTTTGAGCGTTGCGTAATGTACCTGACCGGTATGGGCAACATCAGAGATGTAGTTCCCTTCCCCAGAACCGTGAATAACTGCGAGCTGTAAAACTACTCAATAGTCATCATCACTAAAACCTGTAGTTTAAACGATGCTGTACGAGTAATTGTATTATCATAAAAGCTTGGAATAGGATGAATAATGTTCACCTTATTCCAAGCTTACTTTTATAAATAGGATATAATAAAAGCGTAGTGAGCATAACGTGAGAAGTTCACTCACATAGCAAGCTTACTTGTAAGTATGCGATCGGAGCTGGAGATCATGAATACGTTTTTTATTCATGATATTATAAACTTATCAATTAAGAATCATGAGTAGATTAAATATGTTTATCGAGTGTCTGCTTGAGCTGATTTTTCTTAAAGACTAATCCCAAGAGCATATATCCATATAGCAAAATAAACAATATGCTGAGACTGGTTATGAAAATCAGACCAATACCATTGATCGAGGGAAATTGAGCAAGTCTTATTTGTCTCATCTCAATCTGTAGAGCATTCAGTTGTAGGAATAATAATGCAATAAAGAAGAAACCATACTTTTTCATCAGCTTATCATATAATTGATACTTCGATTCAACATCTGTAAATATCCTATCTTCCTGGTTTCCGGTACGCATTCTGCGAAAATAATACCATTTCCCGTCATAAACACCATCCCAGGAAAATACTTCTTGCCAACCAGCATCCAGAAATAATTGATGATAACTTTCTGTATCCTCTTCCTTGTTTACATAGTCCAGTTGATAGATATAATCCATAGGTTCGCCCTTGTCAAATTCATATTTTGATATTAGCCCTCTATGAAGATTAACAAAATGCCAGCCCAATCTGGCCATCTTCGATAGAAACTCTTCTTCCTTCTCATATTGATGAGCGAAGAAGGATCTTCTCACAAATTTTTTGTTATCTTCCATCTCCAAAAACCTCCCTTCCATTTCGATATAATTCTTCTATTCTTCCCAGTTCTGCCTCTAACACAGCTTCACCATCTCCAGTGATCTTATAATACTTTCGTTTGTTTTCCTCTCCGGTAATCATGACCAGACCGGATTGCTCCAGCTTAGATAAGGTACCATATAATGTACCGGCTCCCAGATTAATCCGATTCTTAGTAAGGCCTGACACATACTGCATAATAGCATATCCGTGACGTTCTTCTGTCAGGGACAGAAGAATATAATAAGCTGTTTCGCTCATGGGAATATATTCTGTGATCTCTTTCATAGTTCCTCCAATTTCTGCGCATATATCCTGCGTAGCTAATGACTGTACATTGGGTAAATAATGGTACAAGCTTCGTGAGTGAATACTTTGAGAAATTCACTCCTCAGCCTATCTCGTGATACAATATATCGCATCACGATGCATCTTGTTGTGACATAAATATATCACGGTGTGATATATTTGTCAATAACCATTTATATTTCATTATTAATACATCAAAAGGAAGATAAATTGTGGGATTGTTCTATAATGACATTCTGTTTTATCATTTCGGAACAACCTATAGGTTATAGATTATAAGTAAGGTGTGAGAGATGGTTAGAGAAAAAGAGATTATTATTTCCTGTAATGTTAGGAAAAATAATCTCTTTACTGTATAGACCAAATAGTTATGAATTATTTTATAGGTCACTGTAGCATTTCTTTATGGCAGTTAAGTGTTTCGAAATATCACATGCTTTACTTTATCCAGTGCAAATAGGAGAATGATACCTAATACACCGACAGCTAATATTTGGCCTGCTCCAACCGTAAGCATCATATAAGGAATTGCATCGGGAATATGATAAGCATAGCGTAGTACCCAGGGAATAACTAATGCATTGGTAACAATCGGGGGGACCGGTACTAAGAATTTGTAATGCCTTAATTGATACGATAGTATTGCTGCAACCAGTGTCGCTAGAGAGCCAAATACCATATCGAGAATATCCGCTCCTGTTAAAACGGCACTTAAAAAGCAGCCGATAGTAACTCCCGGAATGGCAGCAGGGGTAAAATAAGGCAGAATTGTGAGTGCCTCAGCGATTCTGAATTGGATCGGACCGAAGCTGATTGGCTGGAAGGCCAGTACCAGTACGGTATAGATGGCTGCAATAACAGCAGCCTCTGTTAGAAACAGAGTCTTTCTGTTGTTCATATGAATTCTCCTCTAGTTTTGTTTTACGAGTGGAAGGTCTCGAACACTCGGTTTATAAAACATAAGAAATGAACAATTTCTTATGTTAGCCCTTAAAGACCTTGTTTTTAGGGCGTTCGCAACTGTTTAAGTATAGCATGAAAATGGAGGTTGTCAAGCGTTAACACAATATTTGACTCATCATTTCCGAACCACTTAAAAGCTTGGCTGCACTATAAGAGATCCTTCCAAAGGAAAGTGAGGCGAGCCTGTACCCCAAATAAGGCTCCCGCGAGAAAACCAATTCAGCGCTGTGTTTGACAGGAAAAAGTATGCTGATGGATTGTATGGGTTACGAACGCCATATAAATCATAAAAGAGACTGTTGCAGAATGATCTGACTCCCGATTGTTGGACAGTTATGATTAAGCGACTACTATGGACTGAATCCGGTATTGAACCGGACTCAGTCCCTTTGTTAACATAAGAGCGGTTCGCAGAGCGTACCGCTCGTAGTTTTATATTACCTTGTTTTATATTACCTTGTTTTAACTTGGTATTACTTTAACTTGGTATTACTTAACTTGGTTTTGGTGTTACTTTTACTTAGTATTCTTTTATTTGGTTTTCTTTTACTTGTTTTTGATTTTACTTTTATCTTTTTTACTTTGACTTGTTTTTACTTTGACTTGGTTTTTCTTACGCCGTTTTTATCTATCTTATAACCGTCGATGGTAGTATTTACCGCCAGGTAGCCGTCGGGATAGAAATAATACCATTTCCCACCAATACGAAGCCACTTGTTGGATACCATGAATCCGTCCTCGGTGAAGTAATACCGATGACTTCTTTTGCCTGTTCTGATTGTTTGCCAGCCAACTACCGCCTTATTGCGATTATAATAACGCCATTTATTACCGTCTTTTACCCACCCGGTCTTTAGCACACCGTTCTCTTCAAAATAATAACTACTGCCAGCAAGCTTTTGCCAACCGGTGAGAGCCTTACCGTCCCTAAAGTACAGATACTGCCCGGCATCATCCAGTGCCCAGCCCTGTGCAGTGGTAGAAGCAATGGTAAGCTTGATGTAGCGGTATAGCATGGTGCTGACCTCTCCGCGCGTTGCTATGGCCTGGGGATTGAAGGCATTTTCACTTCCACCCATCAGGATGCCGGCCTGCTGTAAGGTCTTTACCGCAGCCTGGTAGCTCCTTCCGATGCTGCTATAATCCGCAAAGGTGTTGAGCTTTCTGGTTATGGGAAGGGTATAGCCGGTTACCTTCGCATAATTAACAAAAATAATTGCGACCTCCTCACGGGTAACTGTTCGGTCGGGTGCAAACTCACCGCCACCTATACCCTGAAGAATTCCTTTCTTATAAGCCCATTCGATATAGGGCTGATAGGTGCTTTCTGTCTTCACATCCGTAAAGCTGCTGACCTTATAAAGGTTCGTATCCACATTCGCCAGTCTGCCCAGGGCTGTTGCCAGCATTCCCCGTGTGATGGCTTTGTTCGGGGAGAAGGTAGTGTCAGAGCTTCCTGTAAGCAGACCCCGGCTTACCACATAATCGATTGCTTCCTTCGCCCAATGCATGCTAGTGTCGGTAAACCTGTTAGCAGGCGCCATGTAACCGATTCCGAAGATAGAAAAATGATCGGTAGAGGCTAAAATTGATCCGGCATTTTCGTCGTAGACGGAGTCGCCTATTCTAGTGGCGTACCCCTTGCTGTCCACATAGATACCCGACAGATAGCCTGTTGCCTCGTCTTCATCCGGTGAATAAGGAATAGAGAGGGCTGCGGTCCCTTGACCGAGGGAGGATATATCAACAGTCTCGCCGTCCTTCACATAGCTTATGGTGATATCATACACAGGTCTTGTACCTATGAGCTCCTTTGCTTCGTCAAGAAGGTGATCCACCGGTTTTACGGTGATGGTTACATCACCCGTGCTCTTCGAAAGAAGCTCCTTAAGAGCCATCAAATCCAGCTTCAGAGAGATGAATTCGCTATTAATATGAAATTCCTTCACTCCTGTATCAACCAGCTTCTGCAGAGCAGCTCGGTCCAGTGTGACACCGAGGGAGGTTGCCGTATCAGGCAGCTTCAGATTGGCTACAATACCGATTCCATTAGACGTTTTCCCCTGTGCCATTGCTTCTGACTGAGCCTTTTTAATCGCATCGGAAAGCTCGCTTTCGGATATGGTTGCAACGGCATGTCCGTGATTATCAACAACCGACATTACCTCAAAACCTGTAATGACCGGATAATCCGGTTGCCCTTCCGGTTGGGGGATAATAGCTTTCGTATCTGTACTGTTGTTCGTACCGGTATCGAAGGAATACGCATTCATAGTAACCGTAACCGAAGGACCGTTGGTAGTCCATATACCATCGACATTTACTGCTTGTACCTCAAAGAGGTAGGAGGTCGAAGCGGATAGACCGGTGACCGTATACTGGGATACATTGCCTGCCACGAGGGCAAGCTCTGTCCCGTTCTTATAGAGCTTATAGCCTGTAATCTCAGATGCATCCTGTACTCCGGCCCAGGTCAGGACTGCTCCTGTATGGGTAACCTCCGAAGCTGTCAAGGTGCTGCCCGAGGACCATACAGGTGTAACTGTTTCAACGGTGACAGAGACCGTCGCGGTGGTAGGAGTGGTATCGTTGAAGGTTACAGTAATATCTGTTGTTCCTGCCTTATGTCCGATCACGGTTATCGCACCCGGTGAGACGAGACTAACCGTGTCAACTGAGGCGATGGTACTGTCTGCTATCGTTATGGCAGCTCCGGACACTGCAGTTACTCCCTGCCCAAAGGAGATGGTAAAGCTTCCGGTATCGCCTCTTCTCACTGTCAGGGCATTAGGGGATACAGAAGGAGACAGAGGTTGATTTTCTGTTGTAAAGCTACGGCTATCGTCCGTCATGGTATTGCCTGCCGCATCCTTGAAACCGGAGAGTGTAACGGTATATAGCGTGCTGTAATTAAGGCCGGTGTAAGGAACGGTATAGACCTTCCTGTCAATGTCCCAGCTGCCAGTTAAGGTACCGATATTGTTGTCCGCAGTAACCGTCCCGTAGGATGAACGCATCGCTTCGCTGAAGGTGATGACGATATTCCCATTGATAGGCGCACCTGCGACCCCCGGAGTGAAATTCTGGATGGTCGGATTAGTATTGTCAGGGTTTTGGATAATGGTACCTGGGGTTGTGTTCTCACCTGTAATAACGACTGTGGAGTATGTTCCACCGATGCTATTGGCTGTAACCGTGGCATCATGGATTGTGATAGTACTGTTGATACCGCCAATGCCGGCTTTTATATTGCTGGTTGCATTTACAGAACCGTCATAAATCGTGACGTTGCTTTTACCACCACCGATTCCTGTTTCCCCATTGCTGGTGGCATCGACCGTGCCGTCATAAATAATGATGATACTGCTCCTGTCGTCGTAATCGCCATTGTCGCCAACACCAATGCCTGCTCCTTTGAGGCTGGTGGCCTTAACAGAACCGCCATAAATCGTGATAGTACCGCCGCTGCCACCCCTACCCGCGGCATCACCGCCGCCGATGCCGGCTCCGCTGTCGCTGGTGGCAGTGACCGTGCCGCCATAAATCGTGATGATACCTCCGTTACTGTCATTATCGTTGTAATAGGTACCACCGCTGCCAATGCCTGCTCCTCTGTGGCTGGTGGCATTAACAGTGCCGCCATAAATCGTGATGATACCTCCGGCACCGCCACCATAAGCGCCACCAATGCCTGCTCCGGAGCCGCCGGAGGCATTAACCGTACCGCCATAAAT
>JAEZKL010000165.1 GCA_023415475.1 Bacillota bacterium
GGATAAGGCATCTCGCCCTCACATAAGCGATGCTATTAGAGGATATACTTCCTTTTGTATAAAACACATCAACCAACGGTTCATCGATTAAAATAAATTCAAATTTACGAGATAATCTAATGCATAATTCCCAATCCTGGAGCCTGGGCATCATGGCATCAAATTTTCCAACGATATCAAAGCATTTCTTCTTTACTAATAAAGTCTGGGTAGACACAATATTCGCAGACAGCAGATAATTATATAATCCCTTAGTCTTGTCATAAGCTGATATCTCCTTTTGAGGGATATATTGTATCTCCTTTCCGACATGATGATGGAATCCTGTATAAACCGCACCTACAGTATCATCTGCTTCTTGCATCACCTGAACCTGTTTTTCCAGCTTATCCTTCTTCCATCGGTCATCACTGTCCTGAAAGGCAATATAATCACCCTTGGACAGATCAATTCCGACATTACGGGAGGCATTGGCTCCCATATTAATTTCATTTCTTACATACCGTATTCTACTATCCTTTAATGCTTCCACCATCTCCTGTGTATTATCCTGGGACGCATCATCTACAATGATTAACTCAAAATTTGTGTAGGTCTGCTCCAGAACGCTTAAAATGGCATCAAGAATGGTATTCGCTCTGTTATAAGTAGGCAATACGATAGATATCAGCTTCTGTTCCAATTAACCTCATCCCTTCTCTGTAAATCGACTTACCATTTCTTAATACCATAGATCAGCATAAGTATAATATCTTCCAATGTATAATATCGATATAATCTCAGACAAAAAAATTGATACATGTCCGATGGTCTTGTTCTAAAATGTTCAAGGACGGACAAATGCTCTTCCTGCAACTGATCTCTATAGATTCGGCAGAGCTGATCACATAGTCTGTCATATACTGCAAGATAATGATTGTAACGGAATTTGTCAAATTCCTTGTCCGCAAATTTACTAAATAGCTTTTTACTGTTGCCACCCGCTGCTCCAACCAGATTCTTGCTATGCTGGCGATAATACATTAACGGTTTAGAATAGTAGTAAATCTTCCCAAATGCAGCAGCTATTACAGCAAGCCACAAATCATGATAGACTATAGTTTTTTTCGTATCATTTTTATCATGGATCAGCAGGTTGGCCTTGGTTAACAAGCTTCGATTAAAGATTGCACTGGCACCTTGAACTACATTCTTCTGCAACAGATTACAAAGCTGGGTCCGTCTTCGGTCAAGACCGCTATATTGGCTAAAGGATGCATTTATTATATTTAGCTGCTCATCCGTAATTACCGCTTCCGAATGGATCAATATCGGAAGCTGTGGGTGCTCCTTTTCCTTCTTTTTAATACACTTCATTAAGGTATGAATTTTATTCTTAAACCAAACATCATCCTGGTCACATAACATAATATAATGAGCAGATGAATATTTCATAATTTCAAATACATTACGCACTACTCCCAGATTACCTAGGTTATCCTTAAGCAGCCGGATTTTTTCAGGATATTTCATCATATAGGCATGTAGTATCGACATGGAGGAATCCGAGGAGCCATCATCACGTATAATAATCCTTAATCCGGAGTAGGTCTGTGAAAGGATAGAATCAAGGAGTTCCCCAATATATTGAGCTCCGTTATATACCGGTAATATGATATCGACTTTTTCCATCTTCATAATCTGATTGTTTACTCCTTTGTCCAGCAGGATGCTTTGTTTTATAAGCTGTAAATAACATCCTCCAAGGAGATAATCGGACAGCTTATGATTTCCTGCAGCTCGCTCTCAATCTCATCAAATGCAAAGAAGGCACTTACCACAACAGCATCGATATCCTTCATTCTCTCATCTGTAACTTCATTGATATCATAAACAGGAAGCGCTGCATTGGAAGCTCCGGCGTTTTTATCGATTGCAAACACTACTTCTACCTGGCTTTCCTTCAATTCTTCGACCAGACGACTTCCCAGCTCACCCATGCCATAGATACTGATTTTTTTATAATTCTGATCGAGGAAGTATTGTTCGGAAGACTTCCCTTCATTCTTTAAGGAAATCCATTTATTCGTCAGATCATAATAACCTCTGAATTTATTCGTTCTTTTCATTTCCTGGTCTATAATTTTATTTTTAATTCTTATAACTGCCACTGATCCTGCAATTGCGCCTGCGATTAAAGCACCGCTAAATTTTAAGAAACCTGATATTTTACTCATGATATACCTTCTTTCTTTAAAATGATTTTTTATTATAAAAACTGAATGTTCCTTCTATTGCATACGGAGCACTAATTCCATAGATAAAATGCCTTTCCTACCTTTTCGCCATAGCGCTTTCTGCACATCGTGACTACCTCTTCGACGTGATCCAGCTTCATTGTCTTAGCCTGATCTGCTATTGCCCGTAATGCATGATAGAGTCTCTTCATCTCCAGCTCAGAATCTATTGAACCTTCTTCCATAAATACTTTATTAATAATTTCTAATTGCTCCTCATCCATGATAAAGCCATTCGCCTTTAATGCATAAGTATGTACACTGTCAAGAAATGCTTTTCTTTCCTTCCAATTGTCGCGGGTAGTTCTGCCGGTTTCATTCCCATGCCCGTTTCTCCATAGAAGCAACACCTCATCCAAATTGGCAATGGTTCCTTTGATTGAGCATTCTACCCAAAAACGGTAATCCTCAGCACCATAGCAGTGCTCCTGATATCGAATATTGTGATCGTCAATCAGCTTCTTTCGAAACATCGTTGAACCATTCACAACAGTATTACCGGTCATTAAATAGGCTTTGATATATTTGGGATTAAGATAGACTGACCACTGTTTATTAATATCTCTTCCGTCGGCATCAATCTGCCGTTGATGACCGCCTACAACATCAACCTGTGGATGTTCATCCAAAAACTTTACCTCATGCTCCAGGCGGTATGGCATGGCAATATCATCATCATCCAACAATGCCATATATTCTGTTTTGCATAGCTCCAAACCCCGGTTTCTCGTATAAGAAATGCCCATGTTGCTCTCATTTTGGTATATTTTAATTCTTTTATCCTTATAAGAGCGTAAAACATCCATACTGCGATCCGTTGATGCATCCTCCACAATGATAAAATCAAAGTCCTGATATGTCTGATTCAGTATGCTATCAATGGATTGCTTCAAATACCTCTCCGCATTATATACCGGCATAAATACAGTGACACGACTCATTGTCATTACCCCTTATTTTAACCTAATGAATTTTATTACTCATTTGTATTGAATTATGAATTAGCAAGATAAAAGAGAAAGTCTATATAATCTTCCCAATCACATTTTGATCGAATGATTTCTCTACAGGAGGCTCCGAATGTACTAAGTAAATCACGTCGTTGCTCCAATTCTATTACACAGTTTACTGCCTGTTCTATATCGCCTGTTCTACAAAGATAACCATTCACTCCGGTTTCAATAAATTCATTCGCTCCGGATACCCTGGTCTGTACCGGTACAACACCATAGGACATTGCCTCAAGCAGTGATAGACTGGAACCCTCGTAATCAGATACACTAACAAAGACATCCTGCTGCTTCCAAAACGAACTCATATCCTCTCTGTCGATCTGGCCCAGTAGTCTCACTCTTGAGCTTAAGTCATTATTTACAACATATTCCTCCAGAGTAGGATAATAGGGTCCGTTTCCTGCAATCGTAAAAATATAATTGATCTTATTCATTTCCAGTCCCTGAATGAAGGGAATCAGTAAATCTGCCCTTTTCTGGGCTTTTGCTAATCTTGCCGCAAAACCAAGGCGTAATGGTATGGTTCTGTCCTTCGTATATTCCTTATCAAACGTCTCATCAAAGGTCACCGCACTTTCCTTGTAATGCAATTTGTGAGCTGGTAATCTGAATTCATCAATAAAGCGTTTCTTGATATCCAGGCTTACACAGGCAATAGCATCCACATAATCGACCAATGCTGTCTGCTTTCGATAATAAGAGAGCAGGTCATTATGGACTACAGAAATTAGCTTAATCTGCTCCGGAAAATAATGCTTTACGATGTATCCGGCATACAAAGCCTGAGTCTGCTTATTAATAATTACAGAACAGGGAAGATTCTCAGCGAATATTGTAACCAGTCTCTGCACGGTACCCCAATAATCCTGATAGGAGGCTTCGGTGTCGATCATGCTTTCAGCCAAATCCTCCGGCCACTGTTCCTCTGTCTTTGTACTTAATATTTTCACCGGTGCTCCGACTTTCACCAATCCTCTTGCCACAGTAAATGACCAGGTTTCGATCCCGCCTAGCTTGACCCCTTCCAAAAGATCGATAAATATCTGTCTCTCCCTATGAGGTGCAATAACAAGCTCTTCCAAATATTTAAAACACTCTAATTGCGAAATAATATAATTTATGATATATTGCTCTTTTACCACTCTTCGATCTGCCAAGCCCATGGCATCCAATTGTGCCTCGATCTCTTTCTGATATTCACTGGCAATGATGATTTTATAATTCTTACCTTTTTCTGATAGCCGATCCGGAGAACAAATTTCTTTACCCTCCAATACCTGCCCCCACTTTCTCATATCATTGTCAACAAAAAAGCAGAAATCTATGTTCAGACTGATTAAGGTTTTGGCAACTCTGATTCCGCCTCCAGAAGCTCCAAAAATCACGAGTTGATCTGTCATTACCAGTACCTCCCCGCTTCAACCTTATTATGACCTTGAGGAATTTCATCCAGTCCCGGTCTTGTCCAGTATTCATTATGTATATTGTATTTCTCCCAGGCCTTACCGCGTATTCCGTAATAAAGCTGTAAAATCCCACCGATATGAAAGGCCTTTTTGCCAAGCCTCTTTACATGAGCTCCCAGAGCTAAGCCATAGGCTCCGGCGCCAATCAAGGCAACGTCGAAATCTATTTTGCTGATATCCTCCTTCATGGCATTTAAGGCATCAAACCAGGATTCATATTCCGTCTTATTCCCCGCAATGCTCTGAACCGGTTTATAGGTAATCAATTCATAATCCGGCATAAATCGGGCATTGTCAAATAATTTATCCTTAATCTTAAAATTTTCTACGATGGAGGCAGCAAAGGGATGTATCACCAAAACCTTCAAGCCTTTTAGTGCTTCAGTCCAAGGCTTCTCGTATAAATTCGGCATACAGGTATGCTTATATAATGTTACCGGGGTGTTGGGATAAAAATCACTGTATATCTTATTCTCAAAGCGTGAGAGAAATCTACACCATATCATGTCCATCTCTTTGATATCCTCAAGATATAATTTAGCAAATTCATCAAGCAGGATATCCTCCGGTGGAAAGAAGCCGGCATTAATATTCATAATCATTTTAACATTGGGTGGATAAGGCCTGTTGCTATTGCTTGCACGATTCAAGAAATAAAGGTAATGACACAGGCATTCCATTTCTACCGAGCCGAGGCGGCCAATAAAAAAAGGAGTCGTGTCCGTAATCGCACGATACAGTATTTCATTTGCCTCATCCGCATCGACAAAACGATTTGAAAAATCCTCTATCGACATACTGGCTTTATGTACACCGACCCTGGTCTTATAGGCATGATAGATTCCCATTGCATTTAGCTGTTCTTTGATTTCGTTTCCAAAGGTACTGGAAATAATCACAGGGATATCAGGGTAGCTTGCCAAAGCCTCCGGAAGTAGTACCGGATAACCTTTTAAGAAGGTACCGTTGATATTACGGTTATTATCACAGATGCAGATAATCCTTGCACCAATATGTTCAAATTCTTCAATTACTCTTAGTCCACAAGAGCCGGCACCAAACAATATGATTTCCTTATCCCGAAAATCCTCCAGAGATTTTCCTTCCACTTCCAAATACATTGCCTCACTCCTTTTGATCCGGAATTAGTACCCGGTATTACAGTTTCCTATCAGTAAATATTCATGTAGCTAATTATTGTAATGAATCAAATTTTGTATATATTCATATAGCCTCTCGCTTGCCTCCACATTATCCTCTATAAAGACCAGCTCTTTCAGCTTTTTTCGTTCCTCCTGAAACCTATCCTGATCTAACATTGCGCCCGCATCAAGCATGGCAGCCTTCCATTCGTCGAAGGTTTGCGCTATTCTACCCGGGGTTACAGCTTCATAAGAAAAATACATCTCTCTGGAGGTCGACAAATATTCCTCTAAATCATAGTTGAAGAAAATGATTGGTTTATCCAAAAGCAAATAATCAAAATAAATGGAGGAATAATCGGTAACAAGCACATCGGTATGTGGGAGAAACACATATGGGTCCGCTTCCTTATCCAACACGGTAATATTTGCGCTTTCCAGGTAGGCGTACTCGCTGACACATCTTGACTTTGGGTGCGGTTTAATACATAAAACGATATTTTCCTGCAAAAGAAAATCCTGTAGCTCCCTTTTATCAATGCTTCGAAAAAAGAGCTGCTCACTGTCACGAAACGTTGGCATATACAGTATGATTTTGGCAGCTGACTGTTCCTTCTTCCTGTCCAATATATTCTGTAATTGATCTGCTTCCCGTTCGGTCAGAATATTCACTATTCCCTTAGAGGTCAATATATCATTTCGGGGGTATCCGCTGATTATCACATGCTTTGTTGCAAAGGCAGAGGAAAATATCTCTTCCAGATATTTCGAGGTTGTTACAACAAAATGACCCGGTTTTTCATCCGATAAGCGTCTTAAAAAATATTTTATTTTTAACCAATTAGTACCGGGATGCCTCACTTTATCAAACTTATTATCCATATTGATCTTTTTGAGGGGTATCCCGTGCCATAAATTGATTTTAACCGCTCCGCCGGACAACCAGAAGCATATATCCTTGGAATAATTATCATATAAATATACCTTTGCCCTTAAGGAATACCAAAGACCTTTGACAGAATAGATATAATAGGCCTCCAGCTTATTCTCAGACAGTAATCTAATAATTTCCTTGTTTTTTGATATCCAAACCGCATTTACATCCTGCGATTTATGTTGATTCACATACAAATAAAAATACTTTGGGTTATCTGCAAATCGCTTGCCGAAGGTACTTCCATATACCCATAGTTTTTTATCTCTAGGAATCAAAAAGGATAGAGCATAGACCGGTAGCAGAAGGACCTGCCCCCAATATTTGATTTCTTCACTTAACTTCTTCCATATCATTCCGGTATACTCTCTATCAATTATTTTTTTATACTACCATTTCTTCAATATTGTTTTTCTCTCTATAGGATCCAATGCCCTTACTCTGGGATCATCATAATAAGAATCGTTTTTTATATGAGTTGTCGATACCTCTTCAAAAATCGCACCCTTTATTGACGTAAAGGAATGCCTCACTCCTCTGAGTACAGTCTGGATATCTCCAGGCTTCATATAGATATCCTCACCTTCGATATTCACTGTTAAATCGCCATATAGCAACTGGAAGGTCTCTTCCTTCACCTTATGCATATGTACCGGATGCTTCTGTCCCGGAAGAATTACTAAAAGCTTCTTACAATATTCCCGATTAATAATACTGATGATAATTGCCCCTGTCTGTCTGAAATGCTTCATACCATAATGATGGGATAATTCTACCTCAAATTCCTTACCAAGAGCGATTCCTGCCTCATATAACATACCTTTTGCATCATGAACTACACTTCTTACCAGATATACATCCGTAAGCTTTCTCTTTTCCATAAGAGGTTCATTGATCGAATAGTCTCTGCTGGCTTCGATTCCTTCCACGAACTCTCCGCTGGTCATCTGTCGCTCAAGACATGGCATTGCAAAGAAGACATCCTCTGATGTAATCGGAGCTCCCTCTTTTATTTCCCTTTTGACATAGACACCACGCATTAAGGACCGGAGGGAATCTAATTCCTCCTGGTTGACATATTTATCATTATCCTTCTTCGTTCTGCAAATCATCCTGGCATCCAATACTGACTTTACCCACCGGTCTGCTTGCTCCGGATTCATAGAATAAGCATTTAGGGTAATGGTTTCGGTGGGCAGCCCAACGTGGCGCTCCAATATCTTTGCACCCTTCGCAACTGCAAGCATCGGGACGATATGATCCTCCGGATCTTCATGCCCTGAATATCCGATTGTGATATCCGGATACCTGCGATTCATTCGGTCGATAAAATCCAGCTGCAGCTGATCCAGAGGAGCCGGATACTGAGCGATACAGTGTAGGAATGCAAATTCACACCCCTTATGGGTAAAGAAATTATATAGTTTATCAATATCGGATAATATCTTTCCTCCGGTTGATATAATAATAGGTTTGTGCGTAAAGGCTATTTTTGTTAACAACGGCCAATCCAATGCACTGCAGCTGGCTACCTTGATGATATCAACTCCCTGATCCATACACCAGTCTACTCCATCCTCATCAAAGGGTGTACTCATAGCAATCAGGCCTTCCTCATGGATTACATCAATCAGCTGTGTGAATTGATCCATATGTAAACGCGTACTCATAAACCGAGGAATATGATTCACATCTGTTCTGTCCTTATAATCAGGATGTATAAAGGTATCCAAATTGCGGTATTGTAATTTGACAGCAGCCTTAATATTATACTTTCTTGCAATTCGCGCCATAGCCTTTATGATATCAATACCATGCTCCACGCTGCCCTGGTGGCTGTTTGCCATCTCAAAAATAAACAGATCATCAAATAAATTCTTCTCGCTTTTCATTTCAATCCCCCTTAGGTCCTTAAGGATTTCTCCTCCGCAATTTATCGATTTCAATAGTTCTCATATACTATATATCGACTAATAGTAGCATACTATTAAGTATAATCCATGTCAATTTTCAGCCGTTTAACATTAAAATAGAGAGTAACAAGCTTTTCTTATGTCACCCGAACATATCGTATAGCTTATTTAGATCAAACTGCTTATCATCCACGTAATAATCTGCATTCGGCTTCCCAAAATGCAACTCATGATACTTTAACCCCCAAAGCTTTAGCTGTTGTTCCGTGATATCCTTCCAATCGATACCGGTTACATACCCTCTGGCAGTATGCAATACGATTTCGTTCCCCAGCTCATATAACCGATTGATGATACCAATCATCTTTTCATTCGGCTGAGATTGTGCATAATTATTCGACTTCTCAAGCAAGGCAATCACACCGTCAATATCAAAGACAAAACGCTGCCCGCCGGATGATATTCGTAGGTATTCTTCTGCTCTGTGAAGCTCCTCCTCAGTATCAATATCATAATTTTTCGTCATCTCGTAGCCATAAATCATATTGCCTGACATCGAATGCTGTTCCAGTATAACTTTACCCCGAACGACGTCGATGCAAGCATTTTGATAATATACCTTGGGCAACTGCTGCCGTGGCATATTATAGCATTCTTTAATATCCTGCATTATCGGAGTGATGGTTCCATCTGACTGTTTATGCCACATCTTATATGGGATCTCCTTCGCAGGAGCGATGCTTCTGACCGAATCCGTCCGATCATTCCTCATCAATATCTCAATCATGGCATCAATATCTGCGATCTCCCGGATCGGATAGGTAGGTCGAAGCTGCACCACAATATCTGCTATGTAGCCTTCCTTTTCCCATAGAAACTGTAGACAATGATAAAATACATCGATATCCAGGGCGCTGTCACTTGCATATTCCTCCGGCCGGATAAAAGGCACTTCTGCTCCGTATTCTACACCGATTGCTGCATACTCCTCACTATCCGTGCTTAAAATAATGCGGTTGATGTATTTTGATTTCCTGGCATGCTCGATGGAATAGGCTAACATCGGTTTTCCATTGATTGGCCGGATATTCTTGTGAGGAACGCTTTTTGATCCGCTTCTTGCAGGTATTACTGCCAAAACATTCATGTCCTAATCCTCCAAAGAATGATAAATGATGATTTTGTTAATTACTGATAAAAGAAGATCACACCCCTCAAGCATTCGCCGATAAATAAGCTCTGTAGTCTCGTAGGAAGCCATTTCATCCTTTTGTTTATCATTTGACATAATATTTAAGCTCCCAATCTCATCGGTACTAGCACTTAAGATATATTGATCCAGTAGCGAAAAGATAGATTTTCCCTCAATTTGTGCATTGGCAGTAAATAACCTCTTCACCAGTCGTCTGCTTTCCGAGGATTCGTTTTTCTGTAATTTCATATTTGTAATAAGCTTTTGGCAGTCATAGATCGTTTTCTGTGCCTTTTCCCGTATCTCGGTGACTTCCTCTCTCGCCGCAAACAGTTTTTCCATAATGATATGGAGTTCTTCCTTGTTAAAGGTCGGCTCCACACTCTCGAGAATTGCCCTGCAGTCAACATTGGTGTTACAATGCTGCTCCACTACTTCCTTCAGAGTCAGCAGTCGTGTTCCCTGAATTCTTGCTCCTCCTTCGGTTGCATCAATAAAATCGCAGTCAGGAAATTGTAGAATCATCGCCTCCAGCCATCTTAGATAGGAATACCAGTCAAATCTGGTTTTAACTTTATTTCCGTCGATATCGTCTACATATAGCTCAATCAATCCTTGATCCCACGGAAGAAGCTGATCCATCCCAGCATGGGATAGGCCATTTTGATATGCCAGATCGGAGCCTACAAAAACGATTCTTTGAAAGCCTGAAGCGGCCATCAAAGTAAAGACCGCGGTTGTAATTGATCCCCCCGTTGCGATAGGTGGAAACTTTTTATTCATCCCGAGATAGATCTTCCTCATAAAATCGGAACAGTCAAAAAATATTTTCTTTCCCCTATGTTGTGATAATATCTGATAGCTTCCCTCCAGCTTGCATAGTAAGGGAACAGTAAAGCTCTCCGGATGTTCTGTAGCTTTAACATTTTTATTTGCATCAATATTAGCGACAAAGTCCGGCTCGATCTGGTACCTTTGTAGGGTATCATAGGCCCGGTCAACTGCTATGATGATTGCTTTTCCCTTGGCCAACCTCAGAACCTCAATATTCTTCAGTAGCGATGGACCAGCTGATACAATAATCACCGGTACATCCTTGGGCAGCCTTTCCTGTAAATCCCAGAAGGTTATAGTATCTTTAAGAAATTGCATGTTTCGAATCGAATTATTGACAATAGTTCTTGTAAGCTTTTCGTGAGTACCTTTTACTACCAAGCTTTCGAGCATATTGTCCTGTAGCATTGTATGGAAGTCATCATAAGACGCACGATATAATTTATCATATCCGGGATGACAACATTCCAGCCTTGAATATAGATTCATCCAATTCATAACCTGAGAGATATAGATCGGCAGCTCACTGTCATTGATTCCTTCGACAATCAACAGTACTCTCTCATCGCTCAAAAGATCCCCCAGCTGATACCTCTCCAGTACATGAGTAAAAACAGTATAAGACGGCTCGTATACGATGACATAGCTGTCACTTTCCAGTAATTTCAACAATTCTCTTAAGAACAATCCGTTTCCCAGGCCAAACATAGCAGCCACCATACCGAGATTTTTAATATTGAATTGCTGTACCCATCTCGTAGCCTCCTGCAATGGATCAAATTTGCTGTTCAACCGGATCGTTCCTTCTGTACTTGTTATCTCCAGAGCATCGATCTCTGTTCTGGTCGGTACAGATGTGACTTTAATATTATCTATAATAGGATTTGTCTCTTCCCCATTCAGATACTGATACAAGGAAATCTTATGCTTTTTTAGATATTTTAAATTATCCTGAAGATACATATACTTACCACCCTTATCCAAGCTTAATATCTATAAGTTCATCGATCAAACCTAATAACTCATAACTCATTATATCAGCTATCAAGACAGTATCCTTTTGTTCCATAGCAATCATAATTGATTGAAGTGACTCTGTTAGCTTTTGATAAAGCTGGCTCACATCCTCCCGCTCTTTGTTTACCTCCAAAATCATAGATACTGCAGTAATATCGTCTATAATACCGATCAGCTCGGTATATCCGGCTTGAAACTTCTGCTGATAAAACCAATCTGCTACCAAGCTTATTTTATTCTTTAACTCCTCCAACCCCTCTTGAAGCATACTCATAACGATACCCTGACCTTTCGACAAAAATATTTACTGTTCTTTAAATTCTTACTTTATTATCTCATTTATAATCAAATATTTCAATATTTTCAATTGCAGTTATTCTTACAGGCATTATTCACATTACTCACTTTGCTTACTCGTAAACAATAGAAAAAAATAAGACCGGCTCAAAGGCCGGCCTTATTAATTAATACTATGTACTGATTAGCCTAATAAGGATAATACACCCTGTGTAGACTGGTTAGCTTGTGCCAACATTGACTGAGCAGCCTGCTGAAGAATATTACTCTTGGAGTAAGCTACCATCTCTTCTGCCATATCAACGTCACGAATACGAGACTCAGCTGCCTGTAAATTCTCAGCAGTATTATCTGCATTAGCGATTGTATGCTCTAATCTGTTCTGTACAGCACCGAGAGAAGATCTCTCTGTGGATACCTTTGAGATAGCATCGTTAATCGTCTTAATAGCTGCAGTTGCCTGAGAATAGGTTGAAACCTTGTCAGCAACTAATGACTTGCTTACACCTAAAGCAGATGCATCCATGTTCTTGATGTTAAGAGTAATGTTCTGGCCCTTATTTGCACCAACCTGGAAGTTCATCTTAGTTGAGGAGAAGGAGCCATCCAGAAGCTTAAGAGTATTGAACTCTGTCTGATCTGCAATACGAGTAATCTCTTCTGTTAAGGACTCTAACTCAGCTTTAATGGACTGACGGTCAACAGTAACGTTAGTATCGTTAGATGCCTGAACTGCTAACTCTCTCATTCTTTGAAGAATGGAGTGAGTCTCATTCAATGCGCCTTCTGCTGTCTGAATTAAGGAGATACCATCTTGTGCATTAGTAGAAGCCTGCTCAAGACCTCTGATCTGTCCTCTCATCTTCTCGGAGATGGAAAGACCAGCTGCGTCATCACCTGCACGGTTAATTCTGTAACCGGAAGCTAATTTTTCAGTTGATTTACCAAGATTACCAGTAGTGATACCTAACTGTCTGTTTGTGTTGGCTGCTGCCATATTGTGTTGTACTATCATATTATAATTCCTCCTTGAAATTTGTTTTAGTAGCATCCATGCTACTTATTTTTTTAATTTTATCCCCCATCCGGCCGTACGCTCCATCAAGGAGATTAGCTTTAAGTAAAAAATCTTTACTTGTAATATATATCGGTATAGTTTGACAAAACTTTATACCCAATTTAAACTTTTTTATTTTTTTTTGTCGTAAAAGAAGGATTGTACTTCATGTTGGTTTGTCATAGTCTTATAATACTTCGTCGCTGTTTGAGAACTGATCTTTGACTTTCTGATGTCTCTGCGCCTGGCGGCCAGAACCACATCCAGCCTTGACTTATTCCGAAGCTCCAGAGCCTGCAGCTTAACGCCCAGATCCGTAATGGAGGTTATATACTCCTGAAGCGATCTTATCTCTACTTCATAACGGTACTTATTATTCGTCAGCTCTTCCTTCACACTGCCATAAATTTGCTCAAACCCATCATCCAGCACAATTAATTGATTAAGCAGCTTCTCCTTTTGGGATATGGTCAGTGAAAACGGATCCTCCTCAAAGGCCTCTTGCTTCAATAATTCCTCTTGCTGTTCTGTTATACGTATCAGTTCCTTGAGAACCTCCAGCTTCTTCCTTGAGGAATCAATTAGTAGCTGGATATATGTCTGTTTTGCTTTAGTACTTTCTATTTCCATATCATACATCCTCCCTATATTGATTCTTCACAGTTTAATGTGTTCCCTTAGCCATACGCATAACTTCTTTCCAGGTATCTCTCATCTCCCTGATATATTGCAGAGCTTCTTCAAGAATAACGGCATCCTTCTTTATATTAGCCTCCAACAGTCTGCGATAAATATATTCATATACCAACTCAAAATCCTTTGCGACAGCGTAATCAAAGTTCAAAGTAGTCCGCAATTCTGTAATAATTCTTTCCGCTTTGATAATATTAATATTCGCTTTATCAATTTGTTTTTTTTCGATAGCCATGATCGCTAAGTTTCCGAACTTTATCGCCCCTTCATAAAGCATTAATGTAAGCTCCGCCGGTGTCGCGGTCAATATTTTGTTGTCCTTATAAGCTGCCGCCGCATTTGTAGCCATACCCGTGTTCCTCCTAATTCAGTACATAATATCAACATATTACCATCTACCTATTAAAGTATGCTTTAAGGATAATACTTACTATTTATTCGTTCCAAGCATGGAGGATAAATAGGAGCTCTGTGAATTCATATTCGACATTGCCTTTTCCATTGCAGTAAACTGCTTATAGTAGCGATTCTCAATATCCGTTAATTTATCCTCCAGAGTATTCAAATCATCCTCGTAATCATCAATCTGCTTTTTAATTTCCTTATCATTGTAGAAGGTTAACGCACTACGGAGAGAATTACTCTTCATACTATCAGTAAACGAGGTATAGAGTTTATCAGCCAGTGTATTAAGCGTCTCCATGACCGCTCCCGGATTATCGGTCAGCGCTTTCATTAGCTTATTCTCTTGCGAGGACACGGTACTGTCCTCCTCATCTCCACTGATATGTAGTAAGCCTTTCTCGGTATAATTTCCGGTTTTAATTCCGAAGGAGGATAATGAATAACCCTTATTGTCATACGTCACGCTCTGACTAAGAGTTGAACGCATTGTGCTAATCAGACTACCCAGAGTGTTATCTCTTCGCAATAAGGAATCCTTTATTTTATCTTCCCACTTCTCTATCTGATCCTCACTCATTACTTCCTTCTGCTCATCGGTCAAGGGCTCAAAGCCTTTTGCTGAGCCCGCACCATACAGTTCGTTCATCTCTGTAATAAGCGCATTATATTCCTTCACGAAGCTCTTAACACTGTCATATACTGCTTTTGTATTGTTTGACACATTAATACTTACTGTACCTGTACCTGTTGTTCCCAGGAGGTTAAAGGTAAGTCCGTTTGCAGTCACATTATTAGAGGAGCTTGTCATCGAAGCACCATTATACTCAAAAACCGCATTCTTAGCAGAGACAAAAGACATCGTCCCACCATCGTTTAAGGTTACAGAATTATCACTATCCGTTGCACTAAAGGCCTTTAAACCGATCTTAGATAGATCCATTCCCGATGCAGCAGATAAGGAAAACGCTCCATCCGATCCACTAGCCTTCGAACTCATATAGATTCGTTTCTGAGTTGTATCAAAGGAGGCATTGATGCCAGAGTCCTTTAATTTCGTAACAAATTCGCTTATGGTTGTTGTAGATGTAACAGCTACCGTCTTGGTGGTGCTTCCATTGGTTATGGTGATGTCTCCTTCACCAACCCCAAGGCTGCTCAGGGTGGTACTTCCGGTTACGCTGCTGCCCAGCTTGGAACCGGTAACAAATTGTGCACTTGCAAGGGATGATATCTTAATCTGATGTGTACCCTCCACAGCATTATTTCCTGCAGTCACGGATATCTTGCTTGTATCTGAGACTTCAGCACTTTTTGCGTTAAAGCTTCCCTGCATCTTCATTTTATACAAAGAACCGGTATAGAAGGAATACAGCTTTTTATTCAGTTCCTTCCATTGATCCTGCTTCCATTCCGCTTTTGTTTTCTTGTTCTCTATCTTTGTCTTTCTTAATCTCTGAGCGGACATCAATTCCGCCACGATGCTTTCCGTATCCATACCGGAGGCAAGTCCTGATAATCTTATTGGCATAGTCGCACCTCCTATCTTCTTTCATCCACGAGAATTCCGGCCAGCTCCCACATTTTCTCAAGCATATCTAAGGTTTCCTCCGGAGGTATCTCTCTGATCACTTCCTCTGTAGCATTATCGAGGACTTTAATCGATACCCGTTTTGTCTCTTCGTGGTATGAAAATTCACATCTGGTTCTATGAGTCTTCATCTTACTATTCGCAAGTGATATTGCGTTTTTTATATGTTGCTCACTAGCCATATTTTGATTCTGGTTATTGCTCTGTTCCCTGGATGCTTGACTGCTACCGGCAACCCTGTTAACACTTTCAGAAACCTCTGTAATATTAAAATTTGCAGCACTCTCTTGCTGCGTGTTCAGTTCTGTCCTCTGTCTGTGGACTGCCTTTGCGGGATTATGATAACCCGCTCCTGATAATATCTCTAATGCCATATCGACACACCTCCATGTGTAAGGGATTTAATTAGTTATTAATAATGCGTTTGCCATCCTTGACTGCACATTAATTCGCATTAAACTTTCTATTACTTATATCGGCTTCCTTTTGAAAAAGTTTATAGCTCTTCATAAATTAAGTGAATAACTTCAAAAGGCTTTCAGTATTTGATTGCATATGCAACCATCCAGAAAGCCTTTTAACACCATAGCTATTAACAGATTATTGAAATAATTTCTTCAGTATATCATCCGTTGCAGTTGATTCTACAGCTTCCTTATTCTCCTCTTTAATCTGAAGATAGATTTCTTTACGATAGATCGGTACGGACTTCGGAGCACTGATCCCAATCTTTACCTGATCACCCTTCACTTCCAAAACGGTAATTTCTATATCGTTTCCAATAACAATTGACTCATTCGCTCTTCTCGATAGGGCCAGCATACTATTTGCCCTCCTTTGCCGCCTTGTGTGCCTGTAACTGCTCATAGAAATAATACTTAACCTCATAATCCTGGTTTTCTACAACAATCTGGGCACCTTTACGCTCATCTGAATTT
The DNA here is from genome assembly GCA_023415475.1 of Bacillota bacterium. Classification (GTDB taxonomy): domain Bacteria; phylum Bacillota; class Clostridia; order Lachnospirales; family Lachnospiraceae; genus Mobilitalea. The sequence continues at coordinate 16,766 of JAEZKL010000165.1, forward strand.
ATGATAAAAGGAGCTTTTAAATTAGCAGATATCTTCTCGAGCTCTTGTGGAACAGTTATTGAGACAAGGACAACAATATTCTCCTCAACCAGATTGCCGAGAGGCTTTAATAGTTCATCATCTACCTGAGGATTATAATCTTGCTTTACAATAAAGGGATTCACAACCGGTATCGCCAGTGCAGGCTCATTCAGACTTTGTAACCAGGAGATATCCGGTCTTTCATTACCCTCATCATCATATAAAAGTGTGAACTCTTTATAATCCTCAAAACCAAAAATTCCGTTTTCAAAATATAAAACCTTGTCTTCATCAAGATCTATTTCTCCAAAATGCCTCGTCTTAACCAGCATCTCCTTCGCCTTCCCTTCCATCGGAATTTCATTCGTTCTTTATATCGATATTATACACGTTATTTGGCCATTTTGCATTATATATTTCACACTCGCCATTTTATAAAAAATCCAGCAATGTATTTTGCACTATCTTAGCGGCGGCGGAAAGGGATGCATTATATATCGTTTCTGCAGAGCTGAATTTAATAATTGTTTCCGCTATATCAGCATCCTCATTCGTAGATAACAGCTCCTCAAAGTCGACTTTCTGGCTGGATAAGCGGTCTTCTGTGAGCTCCAGTCGAACATATCTGCTTCCAAGGTCAGCAACGGCGACATTTACCCTGTTCTGCTCTGCCGATGACACGGTAATACAACGTGAAAAGGCCTGCTGCATATTCTCCTTTTTAAGCTCAAGCTCCGTATCCAGCTGTTCCTTCATCTTATTATAACGTAGCTTATCATTTTCAGAAAGGCCGGTATCCTTTAAACGGTTTTCTACCTCTGTAATAATATTTTCTACGGCTATCACTTCATTCACTGCATTCATAATATCGTTAATTGATCTTCCGATCTGATGAGAAAAGGCATCGCTTCCCTCCGTATTGATCGTAAGCTTCTGATTGAAATTAACCTCATACTGGATCTTCTGGTCTTCCTTCGTAAAGGTAATCGGGTCTTGCTCCGGTTTTAGGCTGTCAGTCATCGTACAGTTAAAATAATGCTCCGGCTTAAGGTCACCATTGGAAAACCCTGTCTTTGTGTAAGTCGTATTGATATTTACTGCAGTACGAAGAGTTTCATAAATATCTTTGCCAAGGATAATCTCACCTGTATCATAGATATAATTAATCTCACTGCCATTCGGCGTATAAGCATCTGCATCCTCCATGGAACATGACCTTGTAATCGGAAGCGACGGCTGTACTAACACCTCGCCTGTGGAGTTTTTTATTGAGTAGCCGATGCCGCTGGGTGCCGCAGTGCTAAGCCCATCATAAGATAGCTGAAGACGATAGCTCTGTTTGTACTGAGGAGCTTCATCAAAGGTCTCTCCGGAATCGAAATCCGCCAATACATAGCCACCGATCGTCTTATTCACAATTTGAATCTGATCTCCCGTAAAATTCTCTGTAATTGAGTATGTCAGGTTCGGAGTATCCTCCGTAAATATCAAGGAGCTGTCTGTCTTATATCCGGTGAATACATATCTTCCTGCATAATTTGTATTGCCTTCCTGATAGATCTGCTGCTTCATCTGCTCCAGATTCTCTACGATTGCGGATCGGTCATTGGCAGTCAGTGTATCTGAGCTTCCCTGAACGCAGTAGGTATTAATTGAGGACAGAATCCCATTGACCGTAGTCAAGGCACTCTCTGTCACGTCCATCCATGATTTAGCATCGGGAATATTCCTGCCATAATACTGCTCCAGCTCTGACAGATTCGTACGCAGCTTCAGCGCTCTGACCGCAATAATCGGGTCTTCGGAAGGCTTTTGAATCTTTTTGCCCGTGGAGTATTGTTGCTCCAGAGTATTCATGCTAAGTTTATTTCGGTTAATATTACTCATCATATTGTTTGTCATCATTTTATTTGTTATTCTCATATTCCTAACCTCCTGCCCCTTATATATTTTATCCTTGCCACTGTCCGGAAGAATGTAAAATGAATTTCCAATGGAATTCATTTTAACCATAACCCGTAAGAAGGAATGATGAAATTCCAATGGATTTCATTTATCCTTGCCACTGTCCGGAAGAATGTAAAATGAATTTCCAATGGAATTCATTTTATATTCTTCCTTAGGGCTGAGCTACAAGCTCAGACCTATACGCCCATATAATTAATTAATCTGTCATAGATTTCATCCATTACAGAAATAACCTTTGCAGATAAATTATAAGCATTCTGATAACGGACCAAATTCATTGCTTCCTCATCCACATCCACACCGGAGACGGATAATCTCTGATTAGTAATGGTTTTCAGAATATTAGTCTGACTATCGGAGAAGGAAGCTGCTTTACTGGTATCAATACCAATCTCGGCTACCAACGTCTGGAAGAAGCCATCCGGTGCCCCTTGATCGAATAACATTTTATTCTCCTTCAGTGCGATGAGCTTCTCAACGATATCATTTGCTTCCGTACCGTTGGTAATGTCTGCGGTGGTCGCCAATTTATTCGTATCCCGAATTAGCTCCTCACTGATGGTGAAATTGGCTGCTGTCATAAAATAATAGGAGCCATATAACGGTTCATCCTCCGGTACTTCTTCATAATATCCACCGGTCTGTGAATTGAAGGTATCAAAATCATAATAGGCATAATCATCCGAATCAAGTAATGGCCCAAATGTATAATCTCTTCCACCGACCTTACTGGTTGCACTGAAGAAATCCATTCCGGAATTCCCTTCCAGGTCCTCACCGGTTCTATGGATATCATTAAAGGCCTTCGAAAAGGTACGGACAAATTCATTCAACTGTTCCATATAATAAGGTAATCCCTTATAATTGATGCTTTCACCCACCTGGGAATTCACTTCTATCGCATCCACCGTAACATAGTCTTCCAGTTCAAAGGTGTAGATAAAGCTACCGTCGGAATCCTTAGTAACCTCAAAACCGGAATAGTTATAATTTCGATTACCTACCGTTACAACTCCCGTCTCGGGAATATTCAACTTCTCGATCGAATTGATATTCGTATTTATCATGGTGACAAAATTGTCACCCGCCTCCGCATTCACTTCTCCCTGAAGATTAAATTGATTATTTCCGTCACGAACCTCAAATAGTGCCTGAAGTGTACCACCGAGAGAAGCGCTTCTTATATCAAAATCCTGACCATTTTCCCATTTGATATCATATAAGCCTTCCACATCATTCAGGTTAGCCTTTTTTTCTCTGGGCACTACATGTAAGGAATTGTAATTGATACCATCCACCAATGTTACACTGTCCAGCTTTACAACATAACTGGTAACACCAAATCCTGCGCCTACCTTTTTCTCTGTTACAGATATATTAGCAATCTCAGATAACTCATCTACCAATAGTGCTCTCTGATCCCTTAAATCGTTAGCTGCCCCACCAGTTACCTCCAGCGTATTAATTTGTTTTGTCAAAGAAGCTATTTGCTGTGCACAGGAATTTACCTGGTCCACCTTATTTCGAATCTCAAAATTACATTCTTCTTGTATGTTATTCAGATTCACTGATAAGGAATTAAAATATTCCGTAAAGCTTTTCGCATAATTAACCACCTGAGTACGAACATTCAAGCTGGAGGGATTCTTAGATAATTCCTGAAGACTTTCATACATAGAATTAAAGGTTGTTGTAAATCCTTCCAGACTGACCTCATTAAAATAGCTTTCGATTTCATTCATGTAATAAGATTTGCCGGAATATTCCCCAAATAGGGTATTGTTCTTCCAATACTTCGTATCGTAGTATTCTTCTCTTTTTTGAACAATTCCGGTTACGCTGACACCGGTACCCGCCATACCGTAGGTAGAGTTTACTTTTAATGCTTTGCCAGCCTTTTGCTCCATCACCTGTCTGGAATAGCCTTCCGTTTCTGCATTGGAGATGTTATGAGCAGTCGTATCCAATGCCGACTGATAAGCATATAATCCGGTTTGTCCAATATTCAATCCAAAAAATGTCGATGACATAATCTCACTCCAATCCTAAACCTGTATTCGCCTTTTTGCCTGCCTAGAACAAGTTCATAATAATATGCTCCAGCATCTCACTAACCACATTAACATATCTTGCAGATGCATTATATGCGTGCTGATATTTGATCAGGTTGGTCAGCTCCTCGTCCGAGGATACACCGGTTACTTCTGCTCTTTTATTATTGATGCTATCCGCCATGGCAGCCTGATTCGTGCTGATGGTGTTCAGCTTTTCACCCCGATTTGCAAGCTCAGAGATGAAGGAAGTATAATAATCACTGAAATTATATGAAGTCAAGGTATTCGGTGATAATGTAGAGAAGGCAGTCTGCCATTCAGAGATCAGTTTCTTTGCCGTCTCAACATCATAATCACCGGATCCCGAATTACTAGACAACGGAATTAAGGCATAATTTTGCATGATTACCGGATTTACCTCAATCTCACCCAAGGTGAACAGGGAATAGTTATCAGTCGGATCCTCATCATTATAGATAACCGAATCGTAGGATACACCATCCTCCTGCTGATAGGTTACTTCATCCCCATATCTGGGCATTGACTTACGTACAAATAACGCTTCGCCCTTCGTTGCATTACTGTCCATACCGGCAGGTGCATTTTCCACATCCAATACCTTGACTACCGTTCCGTCCGGCAGAGTAACCTTGATATTCGGACACAGGATATCATTGATTGTGGTAACAATACCATGTATCAGCTGATCAAACTGGGATTGTGTCGACATAATAACGGATGAATTAATTGTATTATTAAAATCGATGATTGCTGCCTGATATAATGCTTCCGTTTCGTAATTATCTCTTTTCGGAATATCCGTATAATTAGCCTGTTTATTACCTCTTGCAGCCAATAGCCCCTTAAGAGAACCAATATCGGTATTATCCTCTGAGGATGCGGCACGGCTCATGTTAAATACATCTGCATTACCGAAAGCTACCCATACCGGCTTTAACATCTGTGTAGTTTCACTTACCGGGACAACATCCATCTTGAAAGACATATCCTCGGTCACAAAAGGTACCCCTTCAAGGTTAACATTCACAATACCGTCTGCATTTTCCTTATAGGTAATGCGCGCCATCTTGCCCAGCTCATCCAGCAGGTTATTGCGCTCATCACGGAGGTCATTGGCATTCTCCACTCCCGTACTCTCATATTGTCTGATTTTCAAGTTAAGCTTCTTTATTTCTTCGCCAATTTCATTAATGCGCGTTACCTGATCCTTAATCTGAGTATTTAGATTCACCTGATAATCGTTGAGCTGGTGATATATATTCTCCGCTCTTTCGATAAAGGTTACCGATGTCTGTATTAATGAAGCTCTTGCCACCACACTGTCCGGCTCTTTTGCAAGCTCCTGCAGAGATATCCACAGCTCATTCATCGTATTCTGAAAGGATTCCCCCTCGAGCTCACCGAATAAACCCTCTATCTCTTCCACCGCCATATATTGCGCATCATAGAAGGCCTCTCTGCCAACCTCCTGTCGATAAGACTGGTCCAGAAAAACATCTCTCACCTGCTTAACAGACGCAAAATCAGCTCCTAAACCCTTCAACATTGATGAGGAATAGGATTCTCCTAATTTTATGTAATTAAAATCGGTTAATACAGCCTGCTGTCTTACGAAGCCTTTGGTATCTACGTTCGCTAAGTTATGCGAAGTTACATTCAAAGCTGCCTGACTTACATTCAAGCCGGATGTACCGATATACAAGCCACTCATTGAGCCCATAACCTACACCTCTCCTATCTCTTACTGCTTCGCATCGAACATCCCTGTTCCGGAAGCGAAAGCTTCATATTGAGAAGCTACCTTTGTGTAAGTATTGTTCCCCGGCGACATCCATGTGCTTTGAATAAAATTCATATTGAATTCTATCATCTCTAGGGATTGTTGTATTAATGATTTATTTCGATTATTGATTTCGACTAATCTTTGAATAGTGTTTTTCAGATTATCATGTATAAGTGAAAGGGCTTTCTGCTCCTTTGGTTGCTTTTCCATTAACTCAATCAAGGTCTTCAGAGTGAATTCACCGGTTTTTCGATTAATCACTGTCCTGATATTCACCATGACTTGGTCTCTTTTACGTTCCAAGGCGTTGATCCTGCTGATCGCCGTCTGCTCCTTCGAAGTTATATCCTGCAAGGAAGTCAGGTCATTTTTAACGATGATCTGTGACTTCTCTTCCGATATCGGTATTAATTGCTGATATACATTACATTCTTCTTCCAGAATGCTAATCAATTCATCAATTAAGCTTGCCACCGCTAACCCTCTTTCCTAATCATTTGTATTTAACATCAACAAGCGCCATTCGTTATGTTGATCCTAATGCGATAAACGGCGCTTGTATTTATCCTGTTAAATAGTATCACTTAAATATTCTTCTACCAGTTTATTTGCTACATCCTCGATACTGACATGGTAAGCACCGGTCTCCATGCGCTGCTTAATGTCATTTACCTTAGTCTCTCTAATGTCCGGAGTACGAGCTACCAGCTGCTTTGCCACCTGATAATCCTTACCTGTCTGAGAGATTTCAAGCTTATCACTAAAGCTTGAGCCCTGAGACTTCGTGGTACTCTTAACACTGTTCGTTTTGTACAATTGACTCACCTTATTGAATGCATCAATACGCATCTCAATCACCACCTATCTACTCTTTTAAGCAACACGGAAGATGCATATTCTTTGCATTTCCCATTTCCTCTATAACATATTTATCGGATGATTTACAATTTATATTAGAGGTAATTCTAAATTTTCTAAAAAAATAGTAACAGTTCAACCATAAGCTCGATTTCGCTTCGTTACATCTCGCTACAAAAAAAGCACTTGCAGTCACATAACCGGCAAAATTCGCTTCGTCTATGTAAGTACAAGTGCTCTATTAATATTATTACGGTATCCTATTTCCAGATAAACCAGTTTAAAATGTAGCCGGAAATAACGGCAGCCAGCGTAAAGGGTACACTAATCTTCATAAAGGTCGGTGCACTAACCTCATAGCCTTCCTTGCGAAGAATTCCGAGTCCGGTTATGTTAGCCGACGCTCCGATCGGTGTAATATTACCGCCTAAGGTAGCTCCGATTAACAATCCGAAGAACAGCAAATTCGGTTCAATTCCTAACAAAGCGGATATCTGAGCAGTAACGGGAAGCATCGTGGCAACATAAGGAATGTTATCAATAAAAGCTGAGAACAGTACGGAAGCCCATACAATCAGTGTGTATATCAGGAATACATTGTCGTTACTTAAGCTAACAAATAATTGACTGATATCATTTACCAAACCAACCTCGGTAATACCGCCAATCACCACAAATAAACCTGCTAACAGCAATATCGTATCATAATCAATACTCTTAAGAGCATCCAATAAAGCTGCTCTGTCTTTGGTCTTGATCATTTTTCTGATGAGACCGATCAGGAACATGCCCACACAGATGAGACCGTTTGTGATCTCAGGCTTTTGCTCAATAAAGGATGCGCAGATAAGAAGAACCACAATACCGACCAACAATACGGTTGGTACCTTATCCTCCACTATTGTCCTTTCCATCGCAGAGATTGGCTGCTTCTCTTTACGGAACAGATACATTAAAATGAAGGTTGATACCAATGCTCCAGCCTCAACCACCCAGAAGATACCGATTCTTCCATCCATATAGAAGAAGTCAAGGAAATTCATTCCAGCATAACCACCTAACAGAATCGAGGTAGTATCGCCAACCAAGGTGGCTGCGCCCTGTAAATTGGAAGAAATTGCAATCGCAATAACACTTGCGACTGGGGAAATCTTGAGCTTTTTGGCTATGGTAACAGCAACCGGTGCTACCATGAGTACGGTTGCCACATTATCGACAAAAGCAGAAATAATACCTGCAAAAAGAGCCAGCGAAACGATGGTCCATTTAACATTCGGCATTCGCTCTATGATATAATCAGCCAGCAGAGATGGCATTTTTGATTCGATGAATAACCCCACGGCACCCATGGTACCTGCAATCATCATAATAACATTCCAGTCCACAGCAGTAGTGATCTCACCAACCGGTAATATTCCTAATATTACGAATAACGCTGCGGAAGCAAGTGCAATATAAGCTCTTACCTTCGGAAAAGCTAAAAGTGAGATATAAGTTAGTGCAAAAATTATGATAGCTATTGTTTTCATTTGTCCCTCCGACTATATAGTTACGTGTTTGGCAAAAAGCAAGAGCTACTGTACAAGCTCGCATTTCCAAAAAGGAGGAAGAACCTCCCATCATGCTCGCTAAGCGGTAGCTCAGTGCAATCTATTATATTCTAATCATTGGATTATAGAAAGTCAACCCAATCTGCTTAATATTTATCCAATCTTTTTCTTTAACAATGATATGGCCTTCTGCAGCTGGTTATCCTTCTCAAGCGGAATTATTACTTCCTTTTGCATCGCCTCATCCAACTCAATCTCGACATCCGGCTTGATACCTGTTCCATGTATGTTACGTCCGTTCGGAGTATAATACTTTGAAATCGTAAGCTTTACTGCCGTTCCGTCCGGGCGACCATTTTCATCGCTGTACGGAATAACAGTTTGAACAATCCCTTTCCCAAAACTCTTTGTACCGACAATCGTTGCCGTCTCATAATCCTGGAGCGTTCCGGCAAAGATCTCGGAGGCACTGGCACTATTTCCGTTAATCAGAACAGCCATTGGTACTGAAACCATTGTTTTATCCTTCGCAGACTGCTCCTCACGATGGTTGTATTTATCCTCGGTATAAACAAGTAATTTCGGAGGAAGAATACGGTCAAGTATTTTAACAACGGAATCCAATCTACCTCCCGGATTATTACGAACATCAACAATCAGGGCTTTCATCTTCTGCTTTTCAAGCTCATCCACCGCAGCATCAAACTGAGTTACTGTAATTTCATCAAATTCAGTGATAATGATATAACCAATTTTACCGGAAAGCATCTGATATTCAATGGTAGGTACCTCAATCTTATTTCTGGTAACGGTGAACTCCAACGGCTCATTCTCACCTTCACGAACAATACCAATCTTAACCTTTGTTCCTGTCTTCCCTTTCATTTTACTGACTACTGCAGATAAGTCCATGCCAGTTACCTCTTCACCATTCACCTTACTGATGATATCACCGGGCTTGATACCTGCTTTGTATGCCGGTCCTGTCACGAAAGGTTTTACAATAGTGATGATACCGGTCTTGGCATCCTGGCTCACAGAAGCTCCGATACCATAATATACTCCGGATGAACTCTCTTGTAATGCCTTATATTCCTCCGCAGTATAATAAGTAGAGTACGGATCACCAAGGCTTGCCATGAAGCCTTTATATATACCGTCTGCAAAATCAACACCTTTTACATCTTCAAGATACACCTTATCGATCAGTTCATCCATCGCTTCTAATTTCTTGACAATTTCCTGATAATTTTCTATATCAAGACTGCTGACGGAAATCTCTTTCTGATCCTTGGTCGCCTCCGTTTTGTTGTCTTCCTTAGCCTCTGTAATTTCGGCCAAGTCATAGTCTGCAGTATTTTCAGAGTATATCAGAGCAGCTCCAAGAACAACAACAAGTAGAAGGGCACTAAACAATCCTGTAAGAATCCCTGTGAAAAAGTTCTTCTTCATTTACTCCTCCTTCCGCCACCGATCGATGGCTTCCAAATAGGTAAAAACAAGGGCTGGTGCAAAACAGATTATTAATAACTTTCATCCTCCTGCAACAGGCCCCTATTCTTTTCATTATACCATTTCACGCTCAGTGTGAAACACGTATTCCTTAATAATCTAATTGTTCCATATACTTCATGTATTTAACAACCATTAATGCAATCTTAAAAGTAATCGCATCCTCAAATACACGAAGGTCAAGATTGGTACTCTTTTGTAATTTATCCAATCTGTATACCAGGGTATTACGGTGGATGTATAATTGTCTGGAGGTCTCTGATACATTTAAGCTGTTTTCAAAGAACTTATTAATAGTAGTAAGAGTCTCTTCATCAAAATCATCCGGTGATTTTCCTTCAAAGATTTCCTTAATGAACATCTTACATAACGGCATGGGCAGCTGATAAATCAGACGTCCGATACCCAGGTTATTGTAAGCCACTACGTTTCTTCCGCTGTAGAAGATCTTGCCTACATCCAGTGCCATCTTTGCTTCCTTGTAAGATCTGGATACATCCTTAATCTCGTTTACGATGGTACCAAAGGCTACATGTACCTTAGTCATCGCCTCGGTATTCAGCATATCCAATATCACCTTCGCTGTTTTAGTAAGATCCTCATAACTTTCATTCTGTTTCACTTCCTTAACCAGAATTATATTCTTCTCGTCAACAGCGGTTATGAAATCCTTTGTCTTACCAGAGAACAGGCTGCGAACTGTCTCAAGTGCATTCGCATCCTTCTCATTCTTTGTCTCAATAATATAAACCACACGTCTTGCTTCGGTATCAATATGAAGCTTCTTGGCACGATTATAAATGTCCACCAGCAAAAGATTATCTAAAAGTAAGTTCTTTATGAAGTTATCTTTGTCGTATCTTTCTTTGTATGCAACTAACAGATTCTGTATCTGGAAGGAAGCAATCTTTCCAATCATAAATACATCCTCAGAATCACCCTTAGCCAGAATCACATATTCCAACTGATGCTCATCAAAAACCTTAAAAAATTGATACCCTTGTATCGCCTGACTGTCTGCAGGTGAAGCAACAAATGCCAACACTGCGCTCTCATACTGCTCAGCATTCTCAATTGTCGTAGCCAGAACCTTGCCTTCCGTATCCATTACACATATATCGATACGTGTGATTCCTTTTAATCCATCGATGGTACTTTGAAGAATTTGATTGGAAATCATGTTTTCACTCCTTTATATTATATTTCTATTTTTCTTTAAAATTCATGTATACGAAAGATATTTTAACACCGTTTTCGTCAGAAGTAAACTAATTTTATAAATAATCCACAAATACTTTAGTGTAATTCTATCAAATTCCGTATGCATTTATATAGTTTATTATCTATACTATTTATTATATCCTTTTTAAGTGCCATCTATAGGGGTTGGTAAATAATGTGATCATGGTGAATCCCCAGAGGGCTCTTCCTTCATAGGGCGTTTCCTATGTTTCCTATGAATCAAAAACAGGGAACACTTACGTGTTCCCTGTAATCTTTATTATTAGTTAGTAATAACCTGCTCAGTTTCCTTATCGAATAAGTGCATCTTGGACATATCAAATGCAATCTTTAAGGTATCATCCGGTCTAGCGGTGGTACGAGGGTTAACACGTGCAGTGATCTCTAAGGTCTCATCAACTGTGAAGTATAAGAATACTTCTGCACCTAATAACTCGTATACTCTAACGGTAGCTTCGATTACGCTATCAGGTGAGCTGCTGATGAACATCTCCTCATCATGGATATCCTCAGGACGGATACCAGCAACAACTGCCTTACCGTCATAACCACCATCAATAAGTTTCTTAGCTTTATTCTCAGGAAGCTTTAAGGAGTTGCTTCCGAAGTTTACATATACATCATTACCCTTCTTCTGAACTGTAGCGTCAATCATGTTCATCTGAGGTGAACCCATGAAGCCTGCTACGAATAAGTTCTTCGGCTTGTCATATAAATTCTGAGGTGTATCAACCTGCTGAATTAAACCATCCTTCATAACAACGATTCTGGTACCGAGTGTCATAGCCTCTGTCTGATCATGTGTTACGTAGATGATAGTTGTCTGTAATCTTTGATGTAACTTGGAGATCTCGATACGCATCTGTACTCTCAGCTTAGCATCAAGGTTAGATAACGGCTCATCCATAAGGAATACCTTAGGATTACGAACAATAGCACGACCCATAGCAACACGCTGTCTCTGACCACCGGAAAGAGCCTTCGGCTTACGATCTAACAAATGTTCAATATCAAGAATTTTAGCAGCTTCATGTACATACTTATCAATCTGATCCTTTGGAACTTTTCTTAATTTCAAACCAAATGCCATGTTGTCATAAACTGACATATGGGGATACAAAGCGTAGTTCTGGAATACCATCGCAATATCTCTATCCTTCGGTTCAACGTCGTTTACTAATTTGTCGCCGATCCATAGTTCACCCTGGGAAATCTCTTCAAGACCCGCAATCATACGGAGTGTTGTTGATTTACCACAACCGGAAGGTCCTACGAAGATGATAAATTCTCTATCAGCTATCTCAAGATTGAAGTCCTTAACAGCGATAACTCCGTTAGGATATTGCTTAGTTATGTTTTTTAATGATAAACTTGCCATTTTATATCCTCCTACAATTTTCTACAATTGATATGTTCTTGTACAACTAACTATGGCTTTATGATACACTATTTCACTTTTATAAACCATATCCCAATTCCACAAAATAGGTTTTACCCTTTTGTATAATTTGTATATTCAAAAATTAAAAAGGTAGTTTTAACAATAATCCGCTAAATATTTATGAAAATTACTGTCTATATTCAATAAAACCCTCTCCCATAACCTCTCTTACATCGCTGACAATGACAAAAGATTTTGGATCGATTCTCTGTGAAATCTCAACGATTTTAATAATTTCCTTCTTAGAAACCACACAAAAAAGCATCTTTTTATCACGGTTGGAATACATTCCTGTAGCGTTAATACCTGTCACTCCGCGATCCATGTGATGCATAATGGCATGAGCAATTTCTGCATAATCGTCCGAAATAATATATGCCATTTTGGCAAATTTTAGACCCTCCAAGATACTATCCGAGATCTTCGTGGTTACAAATACAGCAATAATTGCATACAGAGCATTGCCGAGGCCGAAAACTAATGCGCCGATTAAAATGATAGCACCGTCTATGACAATAAGAATCTGTGGAACTGTGATATGTCGATTCTTAAAATGCAGCAGGGTGGCCAACAGGTCTGTACCTCCTGTGGAAGCCTGAACCGAAAATACCAATCCGATGCCTACACCGCTGATTGCTCCACCCAAAATAGAAGCAAGGAGATAATCCTTCAGCCCGAGGTCAACGACCGGGATCACCATAAGGGAAAGAGAGAATGCCAGCATTCCGAACAAGGAGGACATTAAGAACTTTACCCCCTTTGTTCTTATGGAAAGCAAGAAGAGAGGAACATTACAGGCAATATTAAACAGCCAGATCGGAATACCTCCGTCTACAATACCTCTGGTCAAAAACTTTACAGCAATCGCAAGACCGGATACACCTCCTGTAACCAGCTCCATCGGTTCGTAAACCAAGTTCACTCCAAGCGCCATTAGGAAGGACCCTACCAGTATTATTAAGTATTTACGTAATATACTTATATTATTATTAATTATCTTTCTTATTGCCATATCTTCTCCTTTACTTTCAGGCAGGATGACTACAATTTATGGTACGCACATCCTATTAATTTATTCATTTTTTCAAGAAAACTGCCATACCACTTCTAATATGCAAAACCCGGAAGAACAAGGAGTTTGCTCCAATGGGCAAACTTTGTAGTTCTTCCCAAGGATTTTATTCTTTTCAAAAATCCTTTAGGCTCCCAACTCCTGCAGCTGTAGCCGTGCTTTACTCTCATCCACAGTAAAACCGCTATTCCTATCATTACCGGCGATACGGGTAAAGCTGACATCCTCCAGAGAAGTCATTAAATAGCTCTCTAAATAATTCATCTTTCCGTTAACGGACAGATTTGATTTCATTTCATCATAAAGCTTTTCTATATAGCTACTAATCTCTTCCGAACTCTTCATTGTATCCAGAAGCTCTATGTATTCCTCCTTGAACACTTCCGCTGCTACCGTTACAGTTACCGGTTGTTCTGCTTCACCGTTCTTCGTCATATCCATCTCGATGGTATCAGCTGCATTACCTTCTCCTTCAGACAGGAGTCCACCGATATTAATACGTTCAGGGATACTCCTCTCCTCAAAGACGGATTGATAAAGCTCAACCGGCAATACAGTATAATAACTGATATCAAGGTTCAGCATGTCCTCTACCAACAGGACACCGTAATCGAAAATCACCGAGGAATCAAGATACCTAATCATAGTCGACAGTCGAATCATCTGAGGTATCGAGGGCTGAACAGCAATCAGCTTCTTGTATAAGACATCTGTCATTGTAAACTGGGTGCTCATCGGAATCGTAATATAGGTCAGCTGCTTTCTCTCACAATGAAATACCTCGAGTACAAGCTTGCTTATGATATGGTTTTCCGAATCGTAGCAGAAGATCAGGTTTTTGCTCACCTCATCAACACTAGGCTCTGTAATCGGTATTGATGTAGGCTTCGGCTTCTCGACTACCTCAATCTTCTCCGGCTCAACCATCCACAGCTTCATTGTAGTCTGATACCCAACGATACCCGCTGTCAGTAAAATTGCTACAATAAAAAAGGATTGTAAAAATCCTCTGATAAATATACTCTTTGCAGTTTGTTTTCGCTTCTTTCCTGTTTGCTTTTTTCTGTTAGTCTTATTCTTCAAGAATTTCACCTCTCATTAACGAATATTTTACCATATCCCGGGTTGTTAATCAACGCATCTTTCATCCGCTGCATCTGTGTGTTATACTATAGTTAATAAACCTATCGTACAGAATAGATCATGAATATCATGCAATCAATATATAATTGTGCAATTGACGGAATCTTATTTTGAAATAGGCTTTTGACACTCTAATCATATTATAGAGGAATGGAGGTTCTTATGAATAAAAAGACAGCATTAGTGACCGGATCCTCCCGCGGGATTGGTAAGGCAATTGCGGTTAAGTTCGCTAAAAAAGGCTATGATGTCATCATCAACTGTGCCCACCATGAGGAAGTCTTACTAAAGACGAAAAACGAAATTGAAAGCTATCAGGTATCCTGTCATGCATTTTTGGGTGATATGGGAGACTACAATACAGCAAAGGAACTATTTCATCAGATCAAGAAGCTTTATGGCAGCATCGATGTCCTGGTCAATAATGCAGGTATCTCCTATGTGGGTTTATTTTCCGATATGACACCGGAGGACTGGAACCGGGTGATCTCAACGAATCTGACCTCTGTCTATAACTGCTGCTCTCTTGCCATACCGGATATGGTAAGGAATAAACACGGTAAGATAATCAATATCTCCTCAGTCTGGGGCAATGTAGGCGCCTCCTGTGAGGTGGCTTACTCTGCTACTAAGGGTGGAATGAATGCACTTACCAAGGCGCTGGCCAAGGAGCTGGCTCCGAGCAATATTCAGGTAAATGCAGTCGCCTGCGGAGCGATTGATACCGAAATGAACCATTTCCTAGAGGATGCAGAGCTAATGAGCTTGATCGAAGAGATTCCGGCGAGCCGCCTGGGTCGTGCGGAGGAGGTAGCCGACCTGGTTTACCATCTCGCATATAAGAATGAGTACCTGACCGGGCAGATCATCGGCTTAGATGGTGGTTGGATCTAAGGACAGTAGGTGCTTCATCAGAAATACGTATTAATAATAAAGAACCGCTTCAAGGATCTACTCCTTGAAGCGGTTTTATTAATTGTGGATATATTTTTTGAAAAGCATGATATTTATATAAAGTATTTACTCGTATTAGAACTCAGGCAACATTACTCTGCGTGCCTCCTGTAAACGGACATAAAATTGCGGATAGAAATCGGAAGAAGCCTCATACTTTTTCCCGTAAAACTGGTTAAGCAGATACAAGTTAATATTCTTCACCGTATTATCATCCTTTGCATTCTTGATCATGACTTCTATATCATTCAAGAAATAATGCCAATCGATCAGAAACTGTCTATTCTTCGCCAGGTTTGGTGTATCAACCCATTTACCGGCTTTAATTCTCTCGGTTGCCTTGCATGGGCATTCATTGATTTGCATGATATACATAAAATCATGCTCCTCATAATATCTGCCCAGAGGAAATATTCTGCAGATCCCGGGTCGATAGGAATGAATACTGCAACGCCCTTCCTGATCCAGGAATACACAGGTCTCATCCTCTCCTGCCATTTTGAGATTGGGTAGAATGACTCCGTCTACCACATTTAATTCAACCATATGAGCAAGAAGCTGTTCAAAGGTAACATCTATATTCGTTATAATACGATAGACGTCATAGGGATCCATTACAATAGAATGCCCCATCCCATTGCAACAGGCAGGCTTGCCCTGACAGCCGTCACAGCCAATCTCCACCGTATCCTTCCAATCATAAAGCTTTCCATCTGAAATATCCTTCAGACTACCAATTCTTCTCATCCATAATCCTCACTTGTTATAAAGCCTACTGTTTTACCACTTCAACATTATAACTCAGATATTAATGCATATCCAGTGAAAAATCGGCTATTCTCTTATTATATTATATGAATGATCCAGCTTATTCCAGCCCACATCTACGATATGCAAGCAGGAATAGCACTATAACGATGCCCATGTTACCAGCAATAACAGCAAATTGTTTGGCGCTTAATGTTAAATCTCCGATTTCGTTCATTAGATTATTAATCTGCCCGGAATAAATAAATCCGGATATCTTCCTGATTGCTTCATTAAACATGCCCAACATCGGTAGAAAAGCAAAAATCAGCATAACAGGAACGGTAATCGAGGTGGCTGACATCTGGTTTTTGCTCCAGGTACCAATGGCCGCTCCAATCATCATGGAGGTAAATAATCCACATCCCATAATTGCTAAAAACTGAAGCATTTCAACTCCGTGATAATTGCCGACAACTCCAAATACCACGGCACCAAGCATACACAGGAAGAAAATATACGCACCGACTCCGATCAGATACTCAACCGATTTTACATTAGACATCATCAGTACACGTAGCGTATTCTTTTCCTTTTCCTCTGAAATAATTGCCGCCATTCCGGTTAAGGGCGCCATTCCGATATACATCGTGGCAAATAGTACTACAAAATAATTCTTTGGCATACCTTCCACGTTGATTGCATTCTGCATGATAAGAGCGAGCATCGGAAACATGATAAATTGAATCAACACCGTCTTATTCTTTAGTGTATCCTTTATTTGTTTTTTGAATATTGCCGCTATTCTTCGCATACTCATAATCAATCAAATCTCCTTCCTGTGATCTCCATAAATACCGTTTCTAAGTCGGGTTCCGTCGAATGTATGCTCTCTACCATATTTCTCTCAAAATAATCCCTTATTCTTTCAGCAGAGGAAGCATCATTCTTAAGTATATGGTTTTCGCCGTCCTTCAGCAAAATCCGTATCATGTTCTGGTGATTGAATTTTCTGCAAATATCCTTTGGATATCCATATTCAACAATCTCTCCTCGATTTAAAAGAGCAACATTATCACAAAGCTTAGTTGCTTCATCCATATTATGCGTCGTCAGAAATATCGCCGTTCCTTTTTCTTTCTCCTCTAAAATCAACTGATGAATATAGGCAGCTGTTGCAGGATCAAGTCCACTGGTAGGCTCATCAAGAAATAGGATCTCCGGCTCATGCATGATCGCTCTTGCCAAAGCCAGTCTTTGTCTCATTCCTTTGGAAAGCTTACTGATAGGGCGCTTTGCAGCATCACTCAGCCCTACTTTCCTAAGTGCCAATGTAATGTTTGCTTTTGATATTCCATAAATTTCAGCAAATAAAGATAAATTATCGCGACAACTTAGTCGTTCGTACAAGCCTGTATTATCCAGTACCATCCCAAGCTTAGTATATACTTCACTGGTGAGCACCCGATTATCCTTTCCCAGAATTACTGCCGTACCACTGATCTGCTTCAGCTGGCCGGTTAATATCTTAATCAGTGTTGTTTTGCCTGCTCCCGATGGTCCCAGTAGGCCAAAGATTTCACCGGCCTTAATTGTTACATTGATATCCTTCAGTACAACTACATTCTGAAAGCTCATCGCTATATGCTCCGTTACAATCCTATTCCTCTGTTCCATTTTCAATCCCCCACTGTTCCTTCAGCTTTGCTAAACCCTCTGCCAGCTTCTTATTCTCTATTTTATTTTGTACTGTAGTTACGAAGGTTCCAATCATAAAGCACACTAGAAAGCTTCCTATAAACAATGCCCAGGGTTGCCACATATAGATCGGAAACCATTCAAAAATAACGATAAATAAGATAATCGTCAGTAATACTGTGAATACGGTCAAGGAGACACGTATCCATAATGACATTTCTTTAATTAATCGGTTTGTCAGAAAAAGATAGCGTATGAAAACGTTGATTACGGATAGTGAGAGAAACTGAGCCATGATAGCCACAGGAACACCGGCTTCACCAGCTGTGAAGAGTTTCGAATAGTTCTTGGCAGTTTCTCCGAACAACGCGGAGAAGCTCATCATAATAATCATCGTAAATCCAAACAGACAGAAAACCTGAGCAATATAATTTAGGATTGTTTTTTTCTCATTCATTTATAAAACCCCCAATCTTTCTTTCACATAATCAGCATACTGCCTTGATATCATCAAGTGTTCACCGTTACTCATTGTAACCCTTATCTTCCTGTCAACATCCGCTTTTAGTGATGTAATGTGTTTAAAGTTGATAATACAGGACTTATTCGCTCGGAAGAAACCAATCCGTATTAACTGCTCCTCTAATTCATACAAACGAAGATTTGTCTCATATACTTGATTCCTCGTATATATGAATGTCTTCTTATCCACCGTGTCGATATATAGAACTTTAGAAGAATCAATAATAAAGGTTTCTCCTCCCCTCACCCCGGTTAGTTGCATCTCAAGCATGCGAAGCATGGCTACCATTTTCTCTATCTCAGGAGTCAAATGGTTGCATGTAATAGCGACTTCAATGTCCTTACAATCATTGTCTGTCTTAATAACGATCCTCACTTTCTTACCCCCTTCTTCCATCTATATCCAATATAACAAATCCTTATCGGTGCTTCAAGCGACGCTTCCTATTTTGCACAAATCTTAACTTAAGTTTCCAACTAATACGATGTTTCATAAAAAAGGGCGTGTTTCAATCCTAACTAAAAATGTTAGTTTTGAAACACGCCCTTTCTCATTTCCATATTTGATTACTGCCCCTTATACCCGCTCAAAAACATTTCAAATTTATCCATAGCCACCTTCAAGTCTTCCACTCTAGGCAGATACACGATTCTAAAGTGATCCGGTTCCTTCCAATTGAAACCGCCGCCGTGAACCATAAGAACATGCTGTTCTCTCAGGAAATCAAGGACAAATCTTTCGTCATCGAATATTTTATATCTCTTCGTATCAATCTTAGGAAAGGTATAGAAGGCAGCCTTTGGTTTTACAACAGTGATTCCGGGAATATTAATAAGACGTTCTGTTATGTATTTTCGCTGTTCATAGATGCGCCCACCCGGAAGAAGAAGCTCATCCGAACTCTGATATCCACCCAGAGCTGTCTGAATAATCTGCTGCGCCGGTACATTGGAACAGAGTCGCATGGAGGAAAGCATGTTTAAACCTTCAATATAGCCTTGTGCCTTCGATTTATCACCACAGAGGCACATCCAGCCTACACGGTAGCCGGCAATACGATGTGATTTGGATAAACCGTTAAAGGTTACCGTCAAAAGATCCGGTGCCAGTGAAGCTATGGATATGTGCTCCCTGCCGTCCATAACAAGTCTGTCATAAATCTCATCCGAGAAGATTACTAGCTCATGCTCTCTTGCGATATCTACGATCTGCTCCAGAATTTCCTTTGGATAGAGAGCACCGGTCGGATTATTGGGATTGATGATTACAATACCCTTGGTTCTGTCCGTTACCTTCTTCCTAATATCATCAATATCGGGGTTCCAGTCTGCCTGTTCATCACAGATATAATGAACCACCTTCCCTCCGGCAAGAGTTGCAGCCGCTGTCCAGAGCGGATAATCGGGAGAAGGTATGAGAATCTCATCGCCATTATCAAGGAGACCCTGCATCGCCATGGAAATCATTTCACTTACGCCGTTACCGGTATAGATATCATTCATTCCGACACCCGGTATATTCTTCAGCTGGCAATACTGCATGATTGCCTTTCTGGCAGAGAAGATGCCCTTCGATTCGGAATATCCCTCTGACTGGGTCAGATTCGCCATCATATCACGGACCACTTCGTTCGGAGCCTCAAATCCAAAGGGTGCCGGGTTACCGATGTTCAGCTTCATGATTTTGATTCCCTGCTCGATCATTTTATCCGCTTCATTCACGACAGGACCCCTCACATCGTATGCTACATTCTCAAGCTTTTTTGTCTTTCCAATCAGTTTCATATAAAATCTCCCTTCACTATATAAATATTATTAAAAAAGTACTTGGGAGATTTTATTCTCCCTTTTCTGTTATTGATTTTTATTACTTTGTTGCCTTTTTGCTAAGTAATTATGATTGGACATAAAAAAACCCTAAGCCAACCTGTGTCAGCTTAGGGCGAATTATTCAATCCGTGTTACCACCTAAATTCAGAGAAATCTCTGCTCTCCACTCAGTTCCATCTGTACCTGTTCCATGGTAACGGATAAACCGATTCCGCTATAACGGGCGGACTCCCGATGAAATCTACTGAACGACCATAATGCTCGTTGTTCGGTCCACGGCTCAGAAACTGCTTCCATACCTTCTTCACGAGAATTTGCACCAACCATTCTCTCTCTGTCGATCAGAAAATATGTACTCCTTTTCGTCACTGCCTTTATAAATATTAAATGCAATAATAAACTTATTTTATTGATTTGTCAACAGAAAATTTTAAAGGTATTCTGGAGCAAGGTATTCTGGATTTCACATATGCCACATATGAGGTTATCTTATAAGACTCCTCCGGCTATGCCAATTTCACGATTAAGGATTTTTAGCAAAATGTCAATTCCTTTTTCAAACTCTGCAATACTGTCTGCCCCGCTTAATGAAACACGTATATAGTTTGGAGGAACAATTCCGCCGATCGAAAACTTATCGGATGAAACGACATTAACCCCGTTATCGGTTGCAGCCTTTTCGAATTCGTTGCTGCTCCAATAATCAGGCAGCTTCAGCCATGCAAACATGCTGTCCGGCAAATACCGAAAATAATGACCGGATAATTTTGATTTCAACAAACTAGCTCTCCGTTGAATCTCAATCCTTTTCAGTGTGATAATTTCATCCGCCGCTCCGCTGGCAATGCACTCACATGCGATTTCCGCATTCAGCGCGGGAGCCATCCATATGGTATCGACGACAGCCTGAGAGATCCTGCTATAATATTTACGCGGAGTGGCAACAAAGCAAATCCTGAGTCCAGCGTAAAATACCTTTGAAATACCAGAAATATAGATGCTTTGCTCCGGTATAAGAGCTGTCAGTGAGCCAGTGTTTTCGGATGATAAAAACCGATACAAATCATCCTCGATGAGGATGAGCTGATTCCGCTTAATGATTTCCGCGATTGAAGCGCGCCTCCTAGCCGACATAGAAGCATTTGTCGGATTATGCATTGTTGATACGGTGTAAATTCCTTTTACGTCATAGCGATTACAAACTGTCGCAAGCCCCTGCGGCGTCATACCCTCGTCATCCATGTCCACTGCTTCAAGTTGTATACCACAGAGTCTGGCGGCTGTTTTTACACCGGGGTAAGTAAGGCAATCAACGGCAATGCGGTCACCCGGCTGAAATACTGAAGAAAAGATACAGTTCAGCGCATGCTGTGCACCAGCTGTTACAATAATATTCGCAGGTTTGGCATCAATGCCGGAACGCCGGATCCATTCACTGCCAACCAGCCTGTGCCTGTATATCCCCTGTGGCGGTGTATATGCCATGAATTCTTTCAGGTCATTTTTATGGAGCACTTTTTCAATGATCGGACTCAGATCAGGTTCCATTGAATATAGGGGCAGCACAAGTCCCATCTCGATAAGCTTCTTGTCATCTTTCTCTGTATTGACCAGAGCCGAATTGAAGCCCAAATCAGATGAAATATATGTTCCGCTGCCTACGGTTGATGCTACCAGTCCGCGCCTTTCCGCTTCATTGTAAGCCCTTGTGATAGTGGTTACGTTTACACCTACCTTTTTGGCCAATTCTCTTTGCGCGGGCAACTTCTCTCCCGCTTTCAGGATCCCTACACGAATATCCCTTTCTATCGCTTCTGCAATCGCAATATATAAAGACTTATCGGTATCAATAATTTTCAAATCCCACATATATACTGTCTCCTACAAAATTGTATTACATACAATCATATATTGACGGTGGTACATTGTCAACATATAATGCAATTATTGTCATACATTTTGATTGCAAAGGGGGTAACAAAATGAATAAAACGGACTTGCAAATGGAAATGAAGAGGCAGCTTGAAACCAAAGAGCTCTTTGAGCAGGCAAAAGACTTTGCGTATGATTACGTAGACAACCTTCAAAAAATGAATGTTTCTCCTTCGGATTCATCGATTACAGGATTGGAAGTTTTCGATGAACCGATGCCAGAGGGACCATCTCTTCCCGACGAAGTACTTAGCATTCTGAATAAATATGGTTCAAAGAATACTTCTGCTCTAACCGGCGGAAAATACTTTGGCTTTGTCTGCGGAGGCAGTTTACCTGTCTCGCTGGCTGTAAAGTGGCTTTCCGACGTCTGGGATCAAAACAGTGCCTTGTATGTCATGTCGCCGATTGCTGCGAAAACGGAAGATGTCTGTGAAAAATGGGTGGTTGAATTGCTAGGTCTATCGGAAGGAACCGCCGCAGGGTTTGTGAGCGGCACTTCCACGGCGATCATTTGCGCCCTTGCCGCTGCAAGGAACGAACTACTACGAAAGCAAAACTGGAACGTAAACGAGCTTGGGCTGTTTGGCGCCCCTCCTATTAGGGTTGTTCTTAGTGAGCAGGCGCACTCGTCGGTGTACAAAGCGTTGGCTTTGCTTGGTCTCGGGAAAGCACGCGTCGAGCTGGTACCATCAGACGATCAGGGCCGAATATCTGTTGAAAAACTGCCCGCGATCGACAGCAACACCTTACTGATCATCCAGGCCGGCAATGTGATCGGAGGCGCATTTGATTCGATCGACAGGCTCTGCGATATCGCAAATAAGGTAGGGGCATGGGTCCATATTGACGGCGCATTCGGGCTTGGGCCGCAGCCTCCGAGAACTACCGGAGTTTGACAAAGGGCATTGAAAAAGCCGATTCATGGTCGGTCGACGCTCATAAAACGCTCAATGCTCCGTATGACTGTGGAATCGTTCTTTGCAAAGACCGCTCCGCTCTGGTACGTGCTATGCAGGCGACCGGATCATATATACAATACAGCGAATACCGGGACGGCATGCTGTATACACCGGAAATGTCCAGACGCGCAAGGAGCATCGAGTTGTGGTCGGTGCTCAAGTATCTCGGGAAAAGCGGGGTGCAGGATATTATCGATCGATTATGCGGTCATGCAAAATATTTCGCGGAACAACTGTCTGAAAACGGTTTTATCGTCCTGAACGATGTAATATTTAATCAGATTTTGATCAAATGTGAGAATGCGGACATAACATCTGCCACGTTAAAGGCGATTCAATCCAGCGGAAAGTGCTGGTGTGGGGGTTCAGTCTGGCATAACGAACCTGTCATCCGAATCAGTGTATGCTCCTGGCAGACCACAAAAGATGATATTGACGATTGCATCGAAACTTTTATCCAATGCCGGGAAAGGACGGAAAGAAGTGAAATCATTTAAGTACAAAAAAATCAATGCCTTTACTACAGATTATTCATCAGGAAATCCGGCAGCGTGTTTTTACCTTGATGCTGGTCAGATACTGAATGATTCCGAGATGCAAAAAATTGCCAGGGACCATAAGGGGTTAGTATCAGAGGTAATTTTTTGCACCCAAAAAGATACAAATTTGTTTTCCATGAGATATTATTCTTCCGAGTGCGAGGTTGAATTTTGCGGACACGGAACGATCGCGTGCATGTATGATCTGATAAAAAATAACCACGAACTAAATAGTGTGTCGGAAGTCTTCATTGACACTCTTAAAGGCAGGCTGACTGTTTACAACGAGCTTCAAACTCTGGATGCAGTTTTTATATCAGCACCGGAACCGGAATTTATTGAAACAGATGTGGCTGCCGTCATAGCGGCAGCCCTTGGTATCGCGCCGTCCACGATCTCAGAAAAACACCCGGTTTCTATGGTAAATGCAGGGCTGAATACCCTGATTGTCCCAATTTCAAAGCTGGAAGCCGAGCTGTCTGTGCAGCCTGACGAACAGTCTTTAAACGAATTCTGTTCCGACCATTCGATCGACATCATACTTGTGTATACGACTGATGTTTCAAATCATAAGAATCTTGTCCGGACGAGAGTATTCGCGCCAAAGTTCGGCTACCTTGAGGACAAGGCTACCGGTTCGGGAAATTCGGCACTGGGCTATTATATGCTTCGTCATAATATGTGGGATGGACAGCCGGTATCGATCGAACAAAATGCTGAACTTTCTGCTTACAATACCGTTCGTTTGAAAACGACTGATGGAAAAGTATTATTTGGGGGCAGTGCAGCAGTTCAAATCGAAGGGAAATATATTTATTAGCGAAAGACCGGATCTGAATATGAATAATTGCGCATATAAAGCCAGTGGATGCAAGCATACAAGATGAATTGGTAAACCAATTCACTTGTCATGTATAAAAGCACATGTGAGAACGATCAAAGCTCTCCATGTGCTTTTGTAATGCTTCCGCAGGTATAACGATCTCTTTGACATTACCCTTGTTTTAATCTCTAATTTCCTGTCAGCTTTTTATAGATAGCTTCATCTTCTTCATCAACAGAAAGGGTTTATCTGATAAATCCCAAGCTTCAAGATCGACATATGGAATAATAGAATACATAAATTAATCAAATATTTTTCAGATTAACCTCTATGTGCCTCATGTTAACGGATGGAAGCATCTAATAAATTGTCCGTCGTTAACTTCTCTTACCTCTGGCAATTCCTTTGAACATCTCTCTTCAGCAACAGGACAACGGCTCTTAAACGGGCATCCTTTACTTTCCGGTGTCCAAAAAGTAACTTCTGCTTCTTTATCTTTTAATACCGGCAATTCTACAACTCCTTCTCTTTCCGGATCCGGAGCGGCTGTAACCAAAAGCTTTGTATAGGGATGCGCAGGGTTGATAATTACCTTATTAACATCACCCCATTCAACCATATGCCCAGCATACAAAACAATAATTCGATCAGCAAAGTATCGTGCAGTAGCTATATCATGCGTAATATAAATAAAAGATTTGTTATTTTCTTTTTTCAATTTGTTCATAAGGTTTAGAATTCCCAACCGAATTGATACGTCTAACATTGATGTTGGCTCATCTGCAAATATCACTTCTGCACCAACAGACAATATTCTTGCTAAATATGCTCTTTGTCTTTGTCCACCAGACAACTGATGAGGATTTTTGCTTCCTTGTTCTTCCGGCGGTACTAACCCTACCAAAGTCAAATACTCATCCATCTGCTTCTTCATGGTTGTTTTGTCGGAAGGATGATATAACTTAAGTGGCCTCTCCAAATGATAATATATATTATGCAATGGATTTAGCGAGGAAAAAGGGTCTTGGAAAATCATCTGTACTTTTTGACGATAGTTTTTTAATTTCTGAGCCTTTAATTTATGAATGTCATTATTTTCAAACGTCATAGTTCCCGATGTTGGATTGTAAAATTTCATAGCGACCCTGCATATAGTAGACTTTCCACAGCCTGATTCACCAACAATTGCTAATGCTTCACCCTTATATAAATCAAAAGTGATATCATTCAAAGCACGTAAGGTTTTCTTCTTAGACAGGATAGATTTTCCACCGATTTTAAAATCCATCACAACGTTATTTACACTTAATATTGTTTGCTTTTCTTCCTTCATTTCACACCTCGTATCATTGATATATGAATTAAGTTACATCTATCCTACATCTAATGGATTATGGCAATAGTAGAACCCATCCTCTGTGGTGCTAATCTCCGGTTCTTTTGTAAAACAGTCACTACATGTTCTAAAACAACGATCTTGAAATCTGCATCCTACAGGAATAGCATTTAAATCAAGTGGAGTCCCAGGTATTCCTTCCATATACTTAACTTCTCCTTTTAAAGAGGGAAATGAGTTTTTTAAGCCATAGGTATATGGATGTCTTGGATTATGCAAAATCTCTTCTGAAGAAGCCTGTTCTACGATCTTCCCAGCGTACATAATAGCTATTGTGTCGCAAAATTCCATCATCAAGCTGATATCATGTGTAATAAAAAGAATAGAGAATTTTAATTCCTTTTTTAGGTCGTAAATACACTGTAAAATATCCCTTTGTACTACAGTATCAAGTGCAGTAGTAGGTTCGTCTAATATAAGAAGCTTTGGTCGCAGCGCTAATGCCATTGCAATCACTGCCCTCTGACGCATACCTCCTGAATATTGATGAGGATAATCTTTTAATCGTTCTACCGGGATGCCTACAAAGGATAACAGCTCTTCAGCCCTCTTTCTGTACTCATTATTATTATTGGTGATCCCATGATACTTAAATATTTCAAAAAACTGTTTTTCCATTGTTACGACGGGATTCAAGGAGTTCATTGCCGATTGGAATACCATGGCTATCTCACTCCAGCGTAATTGCTGAACTTTATCTTCGCTCATAGGTACGATATCATTACCATCAAAAATAATTTGTCCATCTGATATTAACGCCGGAGGCCTATGTAACCGCATAAGAGAGTAAGCAATTGTACTCTTGCCGCAACCGGATTCTCCCGCCAAGCCAAAGCTTTGACCCTCTTTGATAGAAAAGCTGACATTGTCTACCGCTCTGACATGTCCCCCTTTTGCGGTCACATAATCAACACTAAGTCCTTTTACCGTTAATAAATCACCCATCTCCAAGTGTTCCTCCTTCCTATTTGATGTTGTCCAGGCTTAATTTTTTCATCGCTTTTGCCTGTATTTTTTTTATTTTATAATAAGCTCTCATTATTCTTTGTGCCTTCAATTTAGGATTTGATACTTCATCAATGGAGATGTTGATAAGCGTAAGTC
>JAEZKL010000173.1 GCA_023415475.1 Bacillota bacterium
CCATATCAATCAACCAGTGTAATAAAGTTAATTTTGTTTGGTGGCTTAGGTGGTTTTGCATTATCAGTTTTTTTATTTTTGCTTCGTGGGTTATTGGATACTACTGTTAGAAAGAAACATGAAATAAAAGATATTTTTACTATTCCTATACTGGGGGATGTTCCCCTGTTGCTTCCACAGAGTAAAAAAATCAAGATTAATAAAATCTTAAGCTCGGAAAGCCCTTTTGCCTTAAAGGAATCCTATAACAATATCAGAGCGAATCTACTTTTTACCGGGCATGGAGAGAAATGCCCTATTTATGCTGTCACCAGCGCGGATGTTGCAGAAGGTAAAACCTTAAATACGATAAATATTGCAATTTCTTATGCTCAAATTAATAAAAAAATCTTGGTGATCGATGCTGATTTGAGGAAGAGCAGTATGAGTAAAATACTGGATATGGAACAGATAGATGGGTTGAGTGAATATTTAGCGGGAATTGTTAAATTACCGCTCATAACAGAATATGATGACAATTTGTATGTAATTTCCGCCGGTAAGCTTCCACCAAATCCTGCTGAATTGTTATCCAGTAACAGATGGTATAAACTATTGGAGGTTCTTAAGACGGAGTACGATATGATTTTTATAGACTTGCCTCCGGCTGGTATTGTGGCTGATGCACTATTTCTATCAAAGGAGGCAACAGCTTACATATTAATCGTAAAAGAAAGGGTAACTAAATTTGATCGAGAACAGATGGTAGTTCGCAAATTAGAAGCAATAGGAGCTAATATTTGTGGATTTATCTATAATGGGATTTCGATGAAATCGCAGGATTATACCTATAAACATTATGGACAAGAATATTTTAATTGATTTTCATGCTCATATACTTCCGGGAATGGATGATGGGTGTGATGATACAAAGATGTCAATTGCACAGCTAAAAATGGCTGAGAAGCATAGGATAGATGTTATCATTGCTACTTCTCATTTTTATCCGCATATTGAAAGTGTGGAGGACTTCTTAAGAAGAAGAAAGGATGCATGGGATAGCTTAGTGGTAGCTAGGAGAGACGTGTCACCAGTCATAAGATTGGGAGCAGAAGTGCTGTTATGTAACAATATAGATAAAATGACTGGAGTAGAGAAGTTATGCGTAGATAATACCAATGTTCTTTTAATTGAAATGCCATTTATTAGGCAATGGGAAACTAATTTGATCGAAACTGTTGTAAGGCTTCAAGAGGAAAACGGGTTAGAGGTTATACTGGCTCACGGTGAGCGGTATCCCGTGAAAGAGATGGAGAAGCTTTTGTGTAGAGGCTTTCAGATACAGCTGAATGTAGCTTCGGCAGCTCATATATTTCCCTCACATTTTGTAAACAATTGTATAAAACGAAACAGCATAGCAGCGTTCGGAAGTGATATCCATGGATCTCACAATAGTTATAAAGATTTTAGTTGGGCGATGAAAAAGTGGGGTGTACAGTCCAAAAAAATAATGGAAAAAACCCAAAAGCTCCTAGGATATTAGAGTCTTCCGGAGGATTAAGTGTTCTCGATGAGATAGGAGAAAGCCAGAGAATTTAGTAGAGGTGGTTTTATGGTTCATGTCAGTGTTATTATCCCCGTCTATAATACGGAGAGATATTTGCGTAGATGTATGGATTCCTTAGTAAATCAGACGTTGGAGGAGTTGGAAATTATTCTGGTGGATGACGGTTCAACGGATTCTTCGTGTCAGATACTGAAGGAATATGAAATAAAGTATCCAAAGAAAGTTAAAGTCTACATCAAGGAAAATGAAGGACAAGCCACAGCAAGAAATCTAGGGATTCAAAAGAGCAGCGGAAAATATATCGGCTTTGTGGATTCGGATGATTATGTGGATACCAGAATGTTCGAGACGATGTATAAGGCTGCAGAAAAGGGCTGTTATGATTTGGTTGAATGTCATTATCACTACTTGTGCGAGGAAGGGAAAAGGGTTAAGGAGTATAGAACAAGAGGGGATATCAGACAGTACAGGAATCAGAAGGATATGTTCATCAATCCGCAAGTTTCGCCGTGCAATAAGCTGTATCGCCGAGAAGTTTTAATGCATACAGCTGTTAACTTTCCGGAAGGATTTATTTATGAGGATACGGGTTTCTTTATAAAAACTATTCCCTTTATCAAGAAGGCGCATTACATAAATAAGTGCTTTTACTATTATCTTTCAAGAAGAAGTTCAACAATGAATGCAAACAAAAACAAAAAGGTTGGAGATATCTTTCCTGTCCTGTCAGACATATTGGATTTTTATAAAAAGAATCAATTTTACAGAGCTTACCGAGAGGAGCTGGAATATTTCAGCGTGAAAGTCTTGCTATGCAGTTCCTTAAGCAGGATTGGGAGAGTCAAGGATCAAAAGCTGGCAAAAGAATTATATGATTCGACTTTTTTGTTCATCAATACAAATTTTCCCAAATACAAGAAGAATCGCTATTTACAAGGGAAAATAGGAGTATACCTAAGGCTTGTGAACTCCTTCAACTGTAGATTCATAGGAAAAGTATTAGGATGCATTATGAAAGGATAGTTTTATGAAAGTATCAGTTGCAATGGCAACCTATAATGGAGCTAACTACATAAAGGAACAATTAGCTTCCATTTTGAATCAAACAAGAGCAGTTGACGAGGTAATAATATGTGATGATTGCTCGAAGGATAATACAGTGGTAATTGTAAAGGAATTTATTGACCGGTATCAACTACAGAGCAAATGGAGAATAGAAATAAATGAAAAGAATCTGGGCTTTGGTTCGAATTTTAACCAGGCAGTAACAAAAACTACAGGCGATATTATTTTTTTCTGTGATCAGGATGACATATGGGTCGAGGATCGGATACAGACAATGACCTCAATTATGGAGGAAAATCAAGCAATCCTTATACTGGGATCAGAATATGAACCCTTTAAAAGCACGAGGAATGCTTTCAAATCTTCTACAAGAGATCTTGCCAAATTTAAGAATAATAATTCAATAGAGCATCTAAAGCTTCAGGCTAAAACAATATTTATCGGATATCTTGGCTGCTGTATGTGTATAAGGAGAGACTTCTTTTATCAGATACAGCCTTATTGGTTCGAGGGTTGGGCTCATGATGAATTTGTATGGAAGCTGGCACTTTGTCTGGACGGAGCGTATGTATATCATGGCATAACGATAAGGAGAAGACTCCATTCCTCCAATACCAGCATGGGAAAAATGAGAGATCTCTTAAAACGAGTAAAATTCTTAGAAGATTTACTGAAAAGTCATGAAGCTACTCTTAAATTTGCCAGAGATTATCAAATTAATGAGAATAAAATAAGGTTAATTGAGCGAAACATTATATCTGTGAAGCTGAGGATTGGATTGCTAAGGGATAAAAAGTATCTCAATATAATCAGATTATGTATAAAGTATTCTAGATATTATCATAGCCAAAGGTCAATTCCAGTGGAGTTGTATATGGCGATAAAAGGATAAGAAGGAGCAGAAAGTGGAGAAAACTATCATACAGACGGAAAGCAAATATCTTAAGCAAACTAGAGCAATTACGGCATTTTCATCTATTTCCTTTGCATTCTTTTTTACTCTTTATATCTTACCTCAGTATTTTGGAGTACCTTTTCCGCTTTTTGACTTTACTGTTCTTCGTATCATGATAATTTTAATTTTCGTTTTTATACTCGGGATAAAGCAAAAACAACAGGAATTCTTAAAGTTAATTGCACAGGCACCCTATAGTAAAGTCCTGGTTCCTTATTTGACTGTTTTAATCTATACTATGGTTCTTCGTGTGGATATAAATGCTTTCTTAAATCCGATAATAGAAATAATTTCCTTTTACCTGCTTGTATATGTAATTAAACATTGTTTTGGGGTAAAGAGAACTTTAGAAATTATACTTATTTTTTCATATATTCTTGCGATACTTGGATTAGTGGAGTATGTAATTCAAAGATCTCCATTTTCTTATCTGGAAACTATCCATGGATTATCTTCGGGACGGTTTATCAGGTCCGGGTATTATCGTATTATGGGTCCAGCAATTCACTCTTTAGGATATGGTCTTATATTAGTCACCATGGTACCTATCGCATGCTATGACATAGAAAAAGAAGAGATTAATATTTTAAGTCATAAATTACTATTTTTTATGTTAACCGCAAATATATTTTTTACGGGTTCCCGCTCAACACTCAGTGTTTTTATACTTGAAATTGTGATACTAGCTTTGTTATCCACAAAATATAATAAGAAGAAATTATGCTTAACAGGAAGTATATTTATTGCTATTTTCACTGCTTCCTTGTTTTTGCTTCAAAATACATCATTTGCAAATTACATATTATTACAGATTACCAGCGTACTGGATGAAATACTCGGAACCACTTATTCTGTCCGATATGGGGCTGATTTGAGCGCACTAGGTAGCAGCTCAAATTATCGAGATCAACTAAAGTATATTTTTCAGGTGGATTGGCTGAATCCGTTGATTGGGATAGGTCGTAAAAGAAGCTTTTCTAGTGAGATCAACGGATCATTTATACAATCAGTAGATAATTTTTATATTGCTGAATATATACGGTATGCCTATCCGGGTATGATATGTTATATCATTTTTTTATTGTATTTTCTATTTCAAATGTTAAAGAAAAGTATTCAGATGAAATCGCAAATTAGCAAAGTGCTATTCATAGGGTCCTTATGTTATTGCATTAATATAATATGGTTGGATTCACTACAGACTTTAAAATATTTATATGTTCTGTTTGCAATATACTGTTGTTTATCGGAAGACAGCCCCGTTAAAACAAAGATAAAAGAGCAGGTAGGTAAGAAAACGCCTTCAAAATATATAAAATAAGTAAGAGGTATGCGATGAATACAGTGAGTATCATTATCCCAATATACAATGCGCAAAAGTATATAGAAGCCTGCTTGGATAGTATTCTGAAACAGACCTATCAGGATTTTGAGGTGATTTTAGTTGATGATGGCAGCAGCGATGCCACGGGTAGTATCTGTGATCATTATGCGCGGAAAAATATGGGAATTACTGTGTATCATAGAGAAAATGCAGGAGTAAGCGCGTCCAGAAATTTCGGTTTGGCTCATGCAACTGGAAAGTACATTTTATTTGTGGATGCTGATGACACTATTGAACCTGATATGTTGGAGGGATGTATCCTGCTTGCTGAAAAAAATAATGCAGAATTAGTCATATGCAGCTTCCGTTACTATATGACAGAAGATAATCGAAAGGTAGAGAATAGTCTGCAAAACGAGGTATTTGTAACAGAGAAGGAATTATTTGACCATTGGTTTACTGAGTTAGTTGATACAGAAATTCTTAATCCACCATGGAATAAACTCATACGAAGAGACTTACTGGATAGAAACCACATTCAATTTAACGAGAAGTTTTCCATTTGTGAAGACATGGCATTTTCTATACAGATTCTATGTGCCAGCGAGAGAATAGTCCTTACTGATAAGATGTATTACAATTATTATTTAAAATCTTCCGGAACTCTTGTATTTAAGTTTCATGATAATTATTTCGAAGCATTAACTAACTTTTATCAATCCGCTTACGAATATTGTACTAAATTCAAAAATAATTGTAAGCAGCTTAAAGTAGTTAATACGTTGTATGTAAATCTGGTTATTATGTATATAAATAAAATATGTACGAAGTCTCGTTGGGATAAAAAAACTAGGCGTGCAAACATGGACATAATTAGAAAAAACAAAAATTTCTTATTTGCATTAAAAAATATGAGTTTAAATTCTAAAAAGAAAATACTTTGTTTTTTGTTACTCACAAGACAATATAGTTTGATACAATTTCTATTTAAAGTAAAATTGCAAAAATTAGAAAGGCAATAAAGAGAAGATTATGTCTGTAACTGAAATTTTAAGAACAGTAAAATTCAAAATTGAAGATCGGATGTTGTTGGGCTCCATCTATGATAATATCATGTTGAAGTTAAAATATAACACACCTAAGTTAGCATTTTTATATAATATTATGATCGGGCAAAAGCATAGAATGCTGTATTACAAAAAGCTAAAAAAGACATTCTGGAAAGAATGTACAAGGGATACCTATTGGGAAAAGGATGAACAGGTAGCAAATAAAGATACCATATGGTTTTGCTGGTTGCAAGGAATAGAAGAGGCACCTGAACTAGTAAAAAGATGTCTCGAATCGATTAAAAAAAATCTGTATAACAAAAAGATTATCATCATTGATAAAGAAAATTTATTCGATTATATACAATTACCCGATTATATTGTAAGAAAGTGGCGGGAGGGGATTATTGGAGCCGCACATTTTACTGATATCATTCGTCTCGAATTATTGATCCGTCACGGAGGATATTGGGTTGATGCCACGGTGTTATGTACTGATTCAAAACTTGTTCAATACATTGATGAGCAACCAATATTCATGTATAGCTTTTACAATTTTGGCTTTAATCCAGAAATCATGGAGGTAAATAATTGGTTGCTATATGGAACTACAAATCAAAATATATATTGTTTAACCAGAGAGTTTTTATACCATTATTGGCTAAAATATAATCGAGTAAAAAACTACTTTATCTTTCACATCTTTATGACAATGGCTCTTGAATATTATAAAGATGATTATGGAAAAATTCCCATTGTAAGTCAGGTCAATGCACATGTTCTGGCAACTTATATATATGATATCTATGATACCAAAAAATACGAAATATTAAAGCTCCAGACAAGTTTTCATAAATTAAGCAACCGGTTTAATAGTACATATCTCCAAAAAACAGATACATTCTACGATAGAATCATTCGAAAAGGGGAATTTTAGTGAGAAATAATAATAACTTACTTCACAACAAAGGACAAATTCCTAAAATAATTCATTATTGTTGGTTTGGCGGTAAACCAATACCGGAGAGCTTGCAAGAATGTATTGATTCATGGAGACTGTTGGAAGGCTATATAGTAATGAGATGGGATGAAAGTAATTGCAGCTTTGATGAAAATGAATTTGTCAGAAAAACATATCGGGAGAAGCAGCTTGGATATATTGGTGATTACTTTAGACTGAAGGCTTTATATGAGTATGGAGGAATCTATCTGGATACTGACGTAAAGGTATATAGGTCCTTCGATGATTTATTGCACTATAATGCTTTTTTTAACTTTATCTTCGATTGTTCTGTCGGTTCTGCAATCATAGGTGCACAACCGGGAAATACACTAATTAAAAATTTATTGGATATGTATGATGCAACAATTTTTGGTAAAAATAAAAGTAATAAAATCTTTGAATGGGTTGATAATCAGCTGATTGTTAATGGTTATGCAACAAGTAATTATTATTATACATACTATATATTAAAGCATTATCCGGCCTTTCGTTTAAATAATCGATTTCAGGATTTGGATGATTTTGTTATTTTTCCGAAAGAATATTTTGAAATAGGAACCATAACAGCAAAACACTATACCATTCATTTATGCTCCGGTGAATGGAGAATAAAGAACGATGAAACGAAAAGTATAAAATCTGAGATGAAAAGAATGATTGCAAAATGGCCGGCTTTATTCGATATAGTACAGATTATTGTGAGAAAACGCAGATATGAAAAGCTAAAAAAGAATATTCCTTTTTATTCTTATTATCTAGCGCAAAGAAAAGGCAGAGAATTACCGGATTTATAGAAAAATGCTTTTATGAATAATCAATTATGCTGGGAGAAGCAGGATGTATGACTACTGGGAAGAGTTTTGTATTCGTTTTTTGCAAGTATGTCAAATAGAGCTTAGTAATGTATCATATAAGAATTTATTTATTTTTTCTCTTATTGTCGTAGGGCTCGTGCATATAAGCTGCTATCTCTTTGTCAAAATTAAAAAACAATCAATTTATTTTAGTACTGAATTGATGATGATTCTACTAATCATTTACCTGGGTTTTATAGCTGAAATAACAATACTTGGCCGGACATTTGGAAGTCAGGCAAGGGTATTTGACATAAAATGGTTATGGATTGATAAATCTATAATTCAGAATATAACAAATCTATTGAATATCATTTTGTTTATTCCATTTGGTACTTTATTTACGGTGGTTCAAAGGGATAAAAAAAGTATGAGAAAAATCTTTATGATTATAAATTATAGCTTTTTAACAAGTCTGCTTATTGAATGTATACAATTCATTACAAGGACAGGCTATTTTGAGGTAGATGATATAGAAGCGAACATTGTTGGGGGATTGATTGGCAGTATATTCTTCATACTGTGTTATAAAATGTATAAGCTTTTCAGAGGGAGACATAAGGAGGTAGAGAATGAAAAGAGTAAAAAAGCAGGATATGTATAAGAAAATTTCAATATCAGATATCATTGTTGTTATAGTAAGTCTCATTGCCTTTGTCACATTGATATTTATAGTGAAATATTATAATGATAGCTCTATTGTTGAGCAGGAACAACTTGCTGAGACAGGAAATGTTTATCAGGAGATAGAAGATGAGGATTATTTATCCGAAATAGTAGAGTCATTAGTAATTAACGAAATTAATCAAGTTGGCTGGATTGAGTTATACAATAACGATAAAAATGCAGTCATAAAGTTATCAAATTGCTACATAACAGTGAATGGCATTAAGAAATATACATTTCAAGAACAGGATGTCATTGGTGCCCATGAGTTTATTTGTATCGATGAGTTAGGGAGATTCGGCACTACGGAACATGATATTATCGGCATATTCGATGAGAATGGAAATAGTCTTAAAAATATAATGCTTCCTAATCTGAAAGTGGGAGAAAGTTATGGGTGTAGAACCGATGGAGATATTAGTTATTGCTACTTAACTGAATCAAAGAATACATCCAACAGTACGAGTAATATTGTAAATATTGATGAATTATATTTTTCGGTTCCGGGGGGCTTTTATAATGAAAGCTTCAATCTGGAAATCACTGCCGCTGAAGGAATGACAATTTATTATACTCTTGATGGCACAGAACCGTCGATCACATCTGATGTTTATAAGGATCCTATTTTAATTGAGAATAAGAGCGGATCTAATATAAGATATGCTACAGCCAATGGAATAGAATATTTGTATTCCTATAAACCTTCCAGTATCAGTATAGGTATGATAGTCAGGGCAATTGCTGTAGACCGTAGCGGAAAAAGCAGTGAGATAGAAACACAATCATATTTCGTTGGTATTAAGAATGCAAGTGAATTAAGAAATTTACCTATTTTATCGATAGTTACCGCACCGGAAAACCTTTTTGACTATTTTGATGGTATTTATGTATCTGGCGTAGGCCGTGAAGATGCGCTGGCTAGAGGAGAAGATGGGGGTGCATCAGCAAACTACCTAAACAATTGGGAGAAAGAAGTAAATGTTGAGTATTTTGAACCCCAAAAGGATAAAACTTATGAAGGAAAAATGTCGATCAGCATAATAAAAGATATTAGCGTTACCCTTCCGCAAAAAAGTTTGTTATTAACATCAGAGGAAGGAGCTTTTTCCGGATCAAGCTTAAAGAATTATTATAATGAAAACAGTAATCGATTGGTTGTACAAACAAACCTGAGAGATAATGATTATAAGATAAGAGAGTATCTTGCAGAAAAATTACTTTCTGATACTACCGTCGGTACACCAGACCTTTTGCCCTGTAATGTTTTCATCAATGGAGAGTATTGGGGAGGCTATATGGTTAGGGCAGAATATGATGAAGGTTACATAAATAAGCATTACGGTGTAGAGATAGAGGATATATTAATAGCTCACAATGGTACAGTTTATAACAAAACGGATTATCAGCAAGAGTATGATGAGTTTTATAACTTTATAGTTAATAACGATCTTAAAGAAGATGAAAATTATGAATGGGTAAAATCTCATTTGGATGTAAAGAATTATTTAGAATATTTTTGCTCCAATATGTATCTGGCGAATTCCAATTATGGATTGGATAATCTGATAATGTGGAGAACAATAAATGATCAGGGGACAGGTTTTGAAGATGGTAAATGGCGCTTTATGATGCCCAGATTAGATCTTTCGATGAACAATGGGGCGATTGGTAGAATTGCTACAAGTAGCATTAATACCTTTCTGCAGCCAGGGGTTTCAAACGATATATTTTTTCAGTCCTTAATGAGAAACGATGAGTTTAAAAATCAACTAATTAAGGTAATGACGGAAATGGCAGAAAATAATTTTTCTGAAAAGCGGGTATATTCTACTATTTCTGAGATTTCTGCACAGATGAAAAAGATGGCAGTAGCTAGTTATAAACGATTTGTTGGGAATCCTGGAGACTCTTTTTATACGGTTGAAGTAGAAACGATAGAAAACTTTTTTCAACAAAGGAAAAAATATATATTAAGGTATACTGAGGAGATTATAAGGCGGGGAGGTAGCATTAATGCTGGAGATGATGCATTATCTGAGTGAGCTGGTAAATGCACAATTGGAGCATAAGAAATTGGGAAATATTCCAGATGGAATACAAGTAAAAGAATTGATAGAAATTGCGCATAAGAATCATATGGAACATCTGATTCTTGGAGCATTGCTGAAGTCTGATCTCCCAGATGAAATAAAGTCAAGTATCAAGCCCCTTGTTATACATAGTACTATGAAGTCCATGGCTCAGATATGCTGCTTAAAGGAACTGGAGGAGACTTTTGAAAATGAAGGGATATATCACCAGGTTCTAAAAGGATCCGTATTAAAAAATATTTACCCCTCTCCTGAGATGAGGGAGATGAGTGATATCGATGTAATGATTTATGATGTAAATCTGACTCGTGCGAAAAAAGTGGTGGAGAATATGGGCTTTTCCCTAATTGAATCCGTGAAGCATCATGATATTTATATGAAGCAGCCTTTTTTGATTATTGAATTACATCATGCTTTGTTTGATAAAGATGTTGATCATATTTTGTATGAATATTTTAATAACGAAAAACATCTTATAGCGCATGACGGACGTAAATATGCATTGCACTTTGGCATTGAGGAATTTTATATTTATTTAATTGCACATATGGCAAAGCATTTTTTTGAAACAGGCTGCGGTATCCGTAATGTTGTTGATGTTTATTATTATCGGCAGATTTATGAGGCAACATGGGATGAGTCAATCATAGCAACAGAACTTGAGAAATGTGGTCTGACAGCATTTGATAACCGTATGCACACCTTGGCGCAGGTGTGGCTAGGAGGGAAGAAGCCGGATTATTTTTCAATGATGCTTTTTAATTATATGGTGGATTGCGGAATTTATGGAAAAGGAGAATACGGCCTTTGGGGTAAGTTTGTCATGTTGAATAAAAGTAATAACATACATTATCAATCTTATGCAAAGTGGTGGTACTATTTCCCTCCTACATCCTATATGAAAAGAGATTATGCCTGGCTTAAAAAATATCCTTATTTATTAATCGTCGCATGGGTAATGAGAGCCGTTCATGGATTGTTAAGTAAAGAAGGAAGAGAAAAGAGAAAAATGCTTATAAATATTAATAGTGAAGATGTCCGTACACTGAATCAGATTTACAAAGGAATGGAGTTACATTTTAATAAAGAGTAGAGAGGAAGAATACTTATGAGTAAAGGTCGTGTTGAGAATTCTACATATAATATGATATCGGGATTTTTATATCAGCTGATTGCTTTGATTATGAGCTTCCTATCAAGAACCGTGTTTATCAGAATCTTAGGACTTGAGTATTTGGGGTTAAATGGTATATTTGCAGATGTGCTAAATCTTCTTTCAATGGCAGATTTGGGATTTAATACTACAATGGCATATAGCTTCTATAAACCTTTAGCTGAAAATGATGAAAAGCGATTGACTGCATTGATTTGTTTTTATAAAAAGGTATATCACATGATAGCTACTATTGTAACGATTATGGGTCTTGCAGTAATACCTTTTCTAAAATTGATCATTAACACAGAAAAAGAAATTCCGCATTTGACATTATATTATCTCTTTTCATTGGCTGGGGTTGTAATATCTTATCTATTTGTATATAGAACAACAATTTTAACGGCTGATCAGAAAAATTATGAAGTTCTAAAGGTTTCTATTTGTACAACAATAGCTAAAACACTTTTACAGATAGCAGCCTTGTTAATATGGAAAAATTATATTCTTTACCTGTCAATTGGAATTATAATTCAATTATTAAATAACCTTATAATATCTAATAAGGCAGAGAACATGTATCCATATATAAAACATAAAGAACGAATCAGTTCGGAAGATGAAAAAAGTATATTTCTTAATATGAAATCTATCTTTTTATATAAAATTAGCGGAACTATGATTAGCGCAACGGATAATATTATAATTTCTTTCATTGTTGGCACGGCTATGGTGGGAAAATATTCTAACTATATCATGATCAGTAATAAGTTATTATTGATTATTCAAATTGTTTTTTCTGCACTTACGGCGAGTATAGGCAATGTTATTGTAAAGGAAGGAACAGAAAAAAAATATGAGATATTTCGCGCACTTCAATCCTTAAGCTATATCTTTTGTGGGATAACTACTTGTGTTTTTGGTGTCATAGCATATGACTTAATAACTGTCTGGTTAGGTACTGAATTCACGATACCTTCAATGGCTGTTTTGGCATTAACTTTTAATACATACTTAGGCTGTGTTTTACTGCCATTGTGGACATATCGAGATGCAACAGGTTTATATATGAAAACCAAATATATTATGTTGTTTGGAGCCATGTTAAACATTGTGTTATCTATTATTTTGGGAAATATATGGGGGTTAACAGGTGTTCTCTTTGCATCAGTAATATCAAGGTTAAGTACTTATTTCTGGTATGAACCTAAAATCTTATTTAAAGACTACTTTGAAAAAAAAGCAAAAGAATACTTTTTGTCCCTATTTCATAACATTATGCTGGTAATCGTTACAATGATTATGTTATCACTGATATTCCGAAATGTAGAAGTTGACGGATGGTTTATGCTTATTGTTAAAGGTGGATGTGTTGGATTAGTCAGTACAGTCGTTTTTTTTGGAGCCTATGCACGAACAGATGGGTTTCAAATGATTATACAAAAGGTTGAGGCAATCGTGATGAATGTCAAAAATATGAATAAAAAAATATAACTGATCTAGTGTATACCCATTACATAGCAAGGAGTTAATTTTGAACGATAAGGTAAGCGTTATTATTCCAATTTATAATGTTGAGAAATATCTTCGTCGTTGTATTGAATCTATCATTGCTCAAACTTATTATAATTTAGAAATTATATTAGTTGATGATGGTTCTCCCGACAAATGTCCTGAAATCTGTGATGATTATGCATTGAAAGATAAAAGAATTAAAGTAATACATAAACAAAACGGAGGTATTTCCGATGCTAGAAATGCCGGTTTAAAAATTTTTACAGGAGATTATGTTTACTTTTTTGATAGCGATGATTTTGTAGAAAAGAACTTAATTGAAGTAGCTTTAGAGAACGCAGTTGCAACATCCTCGGATGTAGTTATATTTAATTATTATAAAGTAGATGAATTTGATAACTTGCTGGCGACTAGTAATTTTAAAACAGGAACTTATGAAATTGGCGATCATAATAGAATTGATTATATTGTCAATATCTTTACTACATATAAAATAGGTTGTGAAGTTTGGAACAGGTTATATAAAGCTGAATTCATACGAAACAATAATTTACTTTTCTGGAAAGAATTAAAGGTTGCTGAAGACTATGGGTTCAACCTACACGTTGCATTTCATGCCAATAAAATCACCTGTATATCCAACGCATTATATTATTATCTATTACGAAAAGGTTCTGCCATGTCAAAAGCTGGTGAGGAACCTAGACTTTCTGATTCTCTTACAGTATGTAAACTATTGGAAGAGAGAATAATGCCTTCATTACGAAATACCGGTTGGTATAAAAATTATACTATACTGTTTTATAGTATAATGTGTGGACAAATTAGAGAATTAACTTTGGAAAACTATAAAAACTCCATATATTTAATTGGTGATTTAGAGTATTTACATTTAAATATTAAAAGAGTAATCAAATACCTTAGATCATCCATCATTAAATATCGCGGCTTTTTCAGTGGATTTATTGCATTATTGCACTGTATATTTTTACTGACAAGAGGATTGG
The DNA here is from genome assembly GCA_023415475.1 of Bacillota bacterium. Classification (GTDB taxonomy): domain Bacteria; phylum Bacillota; class Clostridia; order Lachnospirales; family Lachnospiraceae; genus Mobilitalea. The sequence goes on from JAEZKL010000173.1 coordinate 14,228, forward strand.
ATAGATTATATTTTTGTTTGATGAATATTTGTAGAAAACTACAGGATATTATTAAGTTTATATCTATAAATAAATCGAAGATATCTTCAAAAAACCGCATTTTTCTGATAGAAAATGAAGATGATAGGAACCTTGGTGATCTTTATATTAAAATTTTGCAAATAGAATATCTTAAGAGTATATTTCCGGAATGCTCAATGATTGAAATTAATAAATCGGAGTATTTATCGATTCATTATATATTCCCGTTAATAATTAGAAAACGAGATATAATATGTTTTTCTGGTGGTGAGGGTATGGGATATATATCAAACTTTATGTATAACAACCGAAGAAGTATAATCAAAAGATATAAAAAAAACAGAAAATTCTTATTTCCCCTAACAATGAATTATAGTTTATCCGATGATGTTGAGCTCCAATTAGAAAAAGATCAGAATTTCATTAAACAATGCAAAAATATAACGTTATGTGTGAAGGATCTCCATTCATATGAATTAGCTAATAAGTATTTTGATTGTAATATTGTTTTGACACCGGATATGGATTTGTATTCAAACTACAGCAAAAGATTAGTTTTCGAACGGAAGGGGGCAATGCTTCTTTTACGAAACGTCCGGGAAGAAATATTGGCTCAGCAAGAAAGTTTATTGATAGAAAATATAGTCAAACAGTATACAAATGATATTCACTATAATGACATTCAATTGGTTTCCGACATTAGCAACCAAGACAGAAAAGATGTTGTTGAAGCATTTATAAGCAAGATAGCAAAGGCTGATATTGTCATAACGAATCTTTACTATGGCATGTTATTATGTATAAATACACATACTCCTTGTATTGTTTTACCTGATTTTAATCACAATTTTGAGGCGGTTTATGATTGGACTTCAAAACTGGAATATATTATTAGAATATCTGATTTATGTAACTTGGATGATGCGGTTAGGAAGATGTTAGGCATAAAATTATGTTGAAGTTTCAAAGGGCAGAGCCTGTTTCTTATGGTGTCTGCCCTGGTTGTTTATTTGAACTTAGTGAGAAGATAGTTGAAAAGCAAAATCAGGCATAAAGTTCTTATATGCTTTATATATAATTTTGAAAAATAACGCTTTAAAAGGATCTTTATAACTGTTGAAAATGTAGGCGAATAATCAGAGTATTTTTTACGCATTTCATTGTATCTAACAAGTATATACTTGGTTACTTCAATCTGATTATCAGAGTATGCCTGAGCATAAAGTAAAAATAGTTTATTCAATATAAATTCAAAATGCTTACAGAAGATGGAATGGTTACCTAAAGAAGCCGCTTTGTCTAATTGATATATTAGCGCTTCTGAGTAATCCATGTATTTTTTAGGAGAATTAGTATTCATACTGTTTGTCGAATGTTGGCGATATAAATATAGCTTCTCTTTTATCCAAATACATCTTTTCGTTTTCAGTGATACGTCTATATTAAAAAAGATATCTTCTAAGTATTTTCTGTCAATAGGAAAGCAAATATTGGTGAGTAGGGATTTTTTATATAGCTTATTACAAGCCCATCCTATATAGCCGGTAAAGTTATCAAGAAAATGGTTGAAAGTACTTAAGCTATCAGTTGTTTCTGAAATATTATACGTTTCCACTGGGTGAAGGATAGGCACTTGAGAATCTTGGAATGCTTCCTCATAACAGATTACCATATCTGCATCATTTTCCACTATAGCATCATGTAATAGACGATACATATCAGGATGAAGTATATCATCAGGGTCAGCAAAGGCAATATATTCTCCTGTAGCTTGTTGCAAGCCGTAATTACGTGCAGCAGATACACCTCCGTTTGGAATGTGAAACACCCGTAAGCGATAATCACATTTACTCCATTCATCACATATCGAATAGCAGCGATCGATAGACCCATCGTCTATTAATAAGATTTCAAGTTGTGTATAAGTTTGTGAGGTAATGCTAGACAAAAATTCAGACAGATATGTCTCTACGTTATATATCGGTACGATTACACTAACCATCATAAATCCTTCCTTATTGTATTATTTTCTTATTATGAAATGTAAATATATGGTAATATGGTAACATTATAAAAGTTTCTAATCAATATGCAATTATAAAAATAATTGATAGAGAAATAGCACCAAGTACGTTATTTCCCAAATTTGTTGTCTAACCAAAGGGGATCACTTCATTTTAATTGTTTTTGTGATGGAAAAACAAGTTAAAAATATCTACTATTTTCCTGCTTGGGGTATAAAATATAATACAAGCGGTGGAAGCTTTATATAATACAATTTATTTAAATTATAGATGCAAATTAACAGCATGGACTAAGGATTATAAATGGCATGTGATAATGTACTAGCTATAAAGAAGGAGGGATAATTATGAAGGAAGCAATTACACAGGAGCAAATATCTCAGAGAATAAGAGGATTCTTATATGAAAATTATTTATTTGGATATGATGAAAGTGAATTAAGGAATGATACTTCTTTTCTTAATTATGGAGTGCTTGATTCCACGGGAATACTAGAACTGATAATATTTATTGAAAGTGAATTTAATCTGAGAATTTCAGATGCTGAGGTCTTGCCTGAAAATCTGGATTCCGTAGATTGCGTGAGCCGTTTGGTTATAAAAAAAATGAATGAGCCGGTGGGGTGTTAAATTGAAGGTCTGTAAAAATTGTACATTAAATGACAACATTTTTAGCGTTCGGATAAATGATGAAGGGTTATGTAACTACTGCCTTCAAAAAAAAGCTAATAATAATTTATCAACGGAAGAAGACAGAGAAAAAGAAAAACAATTAGCGGAGGCTTTCGATAGGTATGGGAACCGGCCTTATCAGGTTCTTCTGGCATACAGTGGAGGGAAAGACAGCACCTTTACCCTTTATAAGCTGAAAGAAAAGTTTAATGTATCTGTGCTTGCAGTTACCTTTGATAATGGTTTTCTAACAGAACAGTCCCGACAGAACATACATGAGGTAACCGCAAATCTGGGCATAGATAGTATAACCATAAAGCCTTCTTTTTCAAAGCTTGCTAAAATTTTTAATCTGGCATCCGCTCATGAAATATTTCCCAGGAAATCATTAGAAAGGGCAAGCTCAATTTGTACAGCTTGTATAGGAATAGTAAAATCTACGGTTTACAAGGAAGCAATACTTAGGAAAATTCCTTTTGTCTGTTTTGGGTGGACACCGGGGCAGATACGTGTTAAAGCACCTGTAATGCAATTGGATTACAGAATGCTCCTGGCATATCAAAAACAAATTATGGAACCGCTTGTAAACAGCCTTGGTAATGATTATAAAAAATATTTTATGGATCCGGAGTGGCTTGAAGCAAACAAAGAAGACGTTCCTTATCTTGCTTATCCTCTTTTGTTCAATAGCTATAATGAAGAGGAAATATTTAAAACAATTAAAAGTATAGGTTGGAAAAAGCCTCATGATACAGATATGAACAGTACAAACTGCCTTCTGAATTCCTATGCTAATTCTATACATATCAGGGATTATGGTTATAACCCTTACTGTCTTGAGATTGCAACTCTTGTCCGTGAAGATTTCTTAAGTAGAGAGGAAGGTCTGAAAAAACTCTCGATGTCCGGTGAAGAAACGGTAATAAAATATGTAATAAATGAATTGGATAAATACTCAAAAATATAGATGGTAAAGGATGATTTTAATGTGTAACATCTTTGCGTTCTTACAGAAAAGTACAAGTTTGTATCCTGATAAAGTTTATGTTATTGATAAAGAAAAAAATTATACTTATTCGGATATTTATAATAGGGCTAATTTATTGGCCGGATTAATGCATGCTGCAGGAATAAAAAGCGGAGACAGAGTACTTGTATATCTTGATAACTCTGCTGAGTATATTGCTGCTTACTTCGGAATTTTGCTTATAAATGCCATTATAGTTCCGATTAATAAAAATATTAGTGTAGAAAGTATTCACTATATCATGGAAGATACGTCACCATTATGTATCATTACCAATGGTGTATTTATGCTAAGAATTCAAGGCAAGGTTGACTTTAAAGAGTGTAATATCATTGATATTGACAGGGTCTGGGAGATTAAAACAGTTAATAAACCGGATTTATCCTGGATACAAGAGAAAGATGATGACAAGCCGGCTCTGATATTATACACCTCCGGTACTACAAGGATGCCCAAAGGTGTGACACTGACTCATAAAAACCTTGCGGCAAATACAAAATCGATAATCCAATATCTCGAATTAACGGAAGAGGACTCTTTATTAGCTGTGATCAATTTTAGTTATTCCTATGGAAATTCACTTTTACTTACACATACAAAAGTAGGTAGTAAAATTATTATAGAAAACAGGGTTTCCTATCCTTTTGTAGTTTTAGAACAGCTATACAAATGTGAAGCTTCAGGGTTTTCAACAGTGGGATCCTATATTAACATACTTTTGAAACAGGAAGGCCTGAAGGATTATTATTTTAAATATCTGCGGTATATAACCTTTGCCGGAGAAAGTACAAGCATGGAGGATATTAAAAAGCTTAGATGGATAGCTCCGCATATAAAGATATTTGTAATGTATGGACAAACCGAAGCATCCGCCCGCCTAAGCTACCTAGAACCTGACTTGCTCTTTATAAAAGAGGGATCAATCGGTAAGGGAATACCCGGAGTCTCTCTCAGGGTAGTAACAGAGGATGGCATGGAAGCTCCTGCTGGTGAGATAGGCGAAATTATTGCATCCGGTGATAATATCATGAAGGGATACTGGAACAATGAAGAAGAAACTAAGTCAGTTATTAGAGACGGATGGCTTTATACAGGTGATTTGGCTGTAACAGATGAGGATGGATATATTTATGTTAAAGGAAGAATAGATGATGTTATTAAATACTTTGGGCACAGGATAAGTCCTGTTGAAATAGAAGCTGCCATTAACTGCTGTGAAAATGTTCTGGAATCTGCAGTAATCGGAATTGAAACTTGTAATGGGAACCAGATTAAAGCTGTTATTGTTCCAAAAAACAATCTGGCTTGTATTGAAGACATAAATGCTCATGTCAGAATGCTCTTACCGGCATTCAAAAGACCGCACATAATAGAATTTGTAAATGAGCTTCCAAGGACATCCAATGGTAAAATTAAAAGAAGTGAATTGAGAAAAGTCCTACTGGAATGACCCAATTCAGCGAGGAAATCCGTAGGATTTCGAGACTGTTCTAAATAGCTACATAATATTTAATTAATGGGTGGATTACCGAAAGACTTGAGGTGTATGAAATGTGTGGCATTGCAGGATTAATGACCGGGCATAAAATTGAATACAGAATACTGCAGGATATGGTTGGAAGCATTAAATACAGGGGGCCGGATGACACCGGCTATTATATGGATGACAGTATAGGGCTTGGGCATACAAGGTTAAGCATCATGGATCCACAGAATGGGAAACAACCGGCGACGAATGAAGATGAATCTATTGTTGTTATTTTCAATGGAGAAATCTATAATTTTTTAACATTGAGAAAGGATCTGCAAAAGAAAGGCCATCAATTAAGAAACAATTCGGACACGGCGATATTACCGCACCTGTATGAAGAACATGGCCTTAACATGTTTGAAATGCTTAACGGGCAATTTGCCATAGCAATATGGGATAAAAATAAAAATAGACTGATACTGGCACGTGATAGGTTTGGTGAGAAACCATTGTACTTTTTTCATAAAGATAAAGTCTTCTGCTTTGCATCGGAAGCGAAGGCTATACTAAAAAGCGGATTCATTCTTGCTTCGATTTCACCAATTGCCTTAAAACAGGTTTTTACCTATTGGACCACCCTTAGCGATAGAAGCATTTTTCAAGATATTTATCAAGTACCTCCTAGCACTTATTTAGTATTTGAAAACGGTCAAGTAGATATTAAAACCTACTGGGACTATACATATGCAACAGGAGATGAAGCTATATCCAAGGACCGTAATGACTTAATCGATGAACTGGAGAGCAAAATGATATCATCTGTGAAAAATCGTATGGTATCTGATGTGCCAATATCTTTTTATTTAAGCGGTGGGTTGGATTCCAGCTTAATAACCGGTATAGCAGCTAAAATCACTAATAAAAGTTTAAATACGTTTTCGATAGCCTTTGATGATAGTTATTTTGATGAATCAGAATATCAGAATTATATGTCTGGTTACCTTGGAACAAAGCACCAAAGTATAATGTTCACAAAAGAGCAGATTCCATCAATCATAAAGGATGTAATTTATCATACTGAAGTACCTTTGCTGCGTTCCGGAGCTTTCCCTATGTATGTGCTTGCCAATTTGGTAAGAAGTAATGATATAAAGGTAGTATTATCGGGGGAAGGCTCTGATGAACTGTTTGGAGGCTATGATATTTTTAGAGAAGTTAAGATAAGGGATTTTTGTAGCAAAAATCCGGATTCAAAATGGGGAGCGGCTCTATATAAACAGATAAATAATTATGTAACAGGCCTGGCTTCTCATTCAGTGAACAGTCTTTCTTTATATTATAACAACACTGACTCCGGGTCCTGTTTAAGCTCGCATTTATCAAGATGGAAGCTGAGTTCGTACAGTCAACAGTTCTTCTCACCGGAATATCGTGAGGCTATGAAAAACTATGATGAGCTTAGCGCTTTGGAGGATTTTCTTCCACATGGTTATCTGGAATGGTCTCCGATACAGAGAGCTCAATATTTAGAAGTGACAACTCTGTTTTCTAATTATCTTCTTTCCTCTCAAGGCGACAGGGTATCCATGGCAGCCGGTGTGGAGTGTAGATATCCCTTCTTGGATTATGAAGTGGCTGAATTTGCAGCAACCTTACCGGATTATATGAAGATAATGGGACTGAATGAAAAATACATTGTAAAAAAGATGGCTCAGAAATATGTGCCGGAAGCGATAACAGGAAGAAAAAAGTTCCCTTACAGAGCCCCTATCGACATTTCTAAATTATTGCAGGATGAATATGTACGGTATATGACGAGTGATTGTCGTTTAAAACAAATTAATATTTTCAATTCGGAAACAGTAGCAAAATTCTTATCAACAATTAAAGTGAAACAAAACCCGAGTGAAAGAGATTGTATGTTGTTTATGGGAGTGTTAACTACTCAGATATTGTGTGAGCAATTTATAAAAGTTTGAATCATTAATAAATAATAGAAGATAGACTGAGGAGTGGCATGATGTTGAAAAGTGCAATCTATTATATTCTATGGATGGGTAAAAATATTAATATTGCTTTATATATCTATTTAAATTATTTTTGCAAATCAGTGAAAAGAGAAAAAAATTATCATATATTTCCCTATCGAGGAACCAGCATTCATATAAAATCCAATGCAGAAATCATTTTAAATGGTGACCTGCGTTTTAATGCACGTCAAGATGATGGCCGGTTTGCACGAAGCCATCTGTCAATGCATGAAAATTCAAAAATGATTATAAGAGGCTTTGTAATTTTAAGTCATGGTTCATTAATCAGGGTGAATCAAAATGCAGTATTAGAGTTTAGGGGAAAGGTGACATCGAACATCAATTTAACAATTGTCTGCGAACAGTTAATAAGGATTGGAAATGATACCATGATGGGGCATGATGTCATCATTTATGATAGCGATTACCATCCTACAGAGTATTCAAATGAAGAATTTTGTACTCATACATCACCGGTATATATTGGTGATCATGTTTGGATTGGTACAAGAGCAATGATTATGAAGGGCAGCAATATTGGTACGGGTTCCATTATTGGTGCTAATGCTTATTTTACCGGCAATTTACCTGCCAATACTCTGGTTTCCTGTATTCCTTCACGCACCGTTCTGAGAGATGTTAAATGGGCACGGGATATGAGTTCTGAATCTGTTGAAAATGCAAGGATGTATATAAACGAAGAGGTAGATTGAAGCATAATTTGATTACATAAATTGTAAAAATATGGTTGCGCATGGATGTACGTTAATATATAATAAGTGGTATCGAAGTCTTATACATAGCTGCAAGCGGAATAGATGATCTATTCCGCTATTTGCATTAGGATGAGACTAACAGTTGATATAAAAATAATCTAGAAAGGAAAATGTATAATGAACCCCTATGGTTTAATTATACAAGGTGAGTAAATGCTTCGGGTATTGAATTATATCAGGCTAAATAAGGAAAAGTGGCTAACCATTGAAATATGGTTTTGGACTGCTGTATTTCGATTGTTACTTTTGTTTATTCCAGTAAAATATATAAAAAAGCATTATGGGATATCGGGCGAGGAATCTCCGCCTTGGGAAAGCACAGATAATTATGCCAAAGCAAGAAAAATTGCATATCATGTAAACCGAATTGCGGAACATACGCCGTGGGAAAGCAGATGCCTGGTACGAGCACTTACAGCGCAAAGGCTTTTAACTAAGAAAAAAATATCGTCGACATTATATCTGGGAGTAAAAACAGAAGACGAAAATATGATAGCACATGCTTGGTTAAGAATCGGATGCTATTATGCGACTGGTGGTAATGGAAATGGTTATGCTATGGTGGCAAAGTTTAGAAAATGAGAACAATAAAGCTTACAGTTTTGATAGATATTGACCTTTTAGTTGATAAACTCATTCCAGTATATTAAAATGGGAAAAACAGTAAATTAATTTTGGGCTTTGTAATTCGGAAATTGGAGTTTTTAGTGAAAAGAGGTAAAAAAACGTTACTGTAGGAAGAGGAATAAAACCTTGAGTACAATATGTGGAATGATAAAAAAGGAAAATACGGAGCTATGCATCAATGACTTTAGGGCTATGCTAAATTATTTATGTAAATATCCTGATAGCAGAGTGTTCAAAATGGAGAACGCGAATATATGTCTTGGAAATACAATACAACCAATTGTAGCTCAGGATAAATTGGAACAGCTACCCCGGTACGGACAGAATAACGAGTTAGTAATTGTTGCTGATGCAATTATTGATAATCGTGAACAACTATATTATGAACTGCATCTGGAAAATAGACCTTTAAACGATATAACCAACAGTGAATTGATTCTGGAAGCGTATATACGATGGAATAAGGAAGTACCGAAACATCTGATTGGGGACTTTGCCTTTGCTGTATGGAATACTAAAAAAGAAGAATTATACCTCTGCAGGGATCATGTCGGAAAAAGGACCTTATATTATACACAGGATGATAATTTATTTGCCTTTAGTACATTAATAAAGCCATTACTAATTATAAAAAAGAATATAGAATTTTCAGAACAATGGATTGCTAATTTTTTAGCAGTACTGGAAGCATTGAATGAATTGGATTTAGAGCTGACATTTTATGAAGGCATCAAACAGGTCCCACCTGCTACATATATGATTCTTACTAAGGATAAGATAGAAGTAAAAAAATACTGGAATCCCATGGAAGTAAAGCCTTTAAAACTAAACAGTGACGATGCCTATGAGGATGCGTTCCGAACGGTTTTTTATGAAGCGGTACACTGTAGACTTGCTGCGGATGGAGAAATAGGAGTAATGTTGAGCGGAGGATTAGACTCAGGCTCTGTAGCATGTGTTGCTGCGAAACACCTGGAACAGAAATCAAAACATCTGAAAGCCTATAGTTCAATACCAAAGCCGGATTATGTGGATTGGCTGCCAAAAGGAACAGTAGCCGATGAGAGCAAATATATTAATGAGTTAGTCGGTCATTACCCAAATATTGATTTGAAATATTGTAATTCCGACAAACTAGACTCTTATAACCAGATGGAACATTTGCGATTAATTCAAGAGTATCCGTTTAAATATTCAGCCAATCTTTTTTGGATTGATAAGATTGCTCAGCTTGCAAAAGAAGATGGATGCAAAGTGCTATTAGATGGACAATCAGGTAATAACACAATTTCATATGGAAATATAACAGACCATATCGTTACCTTGATAAATAAGATGAAATTTATCACCGCATATAAAGAAATAATGAAGTATTCAAGGTTTCATCATAGGGTACCCAAAAGTGTTATTAAGTATTTTATATTACTTTTTTTTCCTCAATTTATAAAGAGATTTAAAAGAACTAAGACAAATTACCATAAAATAGATCATTTAATCAGTAAAGAAATGGCTAACAAGTGGAAAATAGATAAATATTTGAAACAAAATATGCTCGGTAAATATAGTAATAAGAGGCAGACGGTCAATGATGCAAGATCTTTAAGCTTCAATAATCTGTTGTTTTCGCAAATAGGTGCTTCAGAGGCGAGGCTGTCTATTGAATATGGTGTTATAAGGCGCGATCCTACAAGAGATAAACGGGTCATAGAGTTTTGCATGTCTTTGCCCGCTGAACAGTTTGTTAAGGATGGGATTGAGAGAAGCCTGATCAGAAGATCCATGAAAGGAACTCTTCCGGACTTAATTCGAATGAATTTGAGAGAGCGCGGAAGGCAAAGTGCTGATTTTGTTCAACGGCTACAGCAGGACTGGACAAGTATACGGGAGGAATTTACCCAAGCGATTAATAATGATACGATAAAGTCCGTTGCTGATACCTATGCTTTGAAGGAAATGCTTTCAAAGATGAGCGAATTGCCTATGGATGAAGAATATTACGAGGTGCAAGCTATCATGACAATCATCAATTTATATCGATTTATTAAGTAGAGTGCACTAAATAATATCAATTTAATCATAGAAAGGAGGTTTAAAAATGAAAGAGTGGAGCAAGCCAGAGTTAGTAAGTCTTAATGTGCGAGCAACCTATGGTGGTGGTTATGGCCCCCCGACGGATGGCGTTCAATACCAAGTGGATGGAAATATTTTGCTTGGAACAAGTGGTCCCTTACTTGATTTACCAGTAGTAAATTAAGAAGCTTATGTGCATTGATGTCGTTTCTTAAGAAAGGATGTCAGCAAAGGATGATTCGTTTCATCAATTTGACATCCTTTCCTTTAACATTAGTATATTAGATTTATTTTAATATATAGGGGAAGAGGACATAAAAATGATCGGGTTTGTGAAGGAAAAGAACTATAAATATTATATGATGGGAATGAATATTCTCTCTGAAATAGAATTACCGGGTGCGGTAAATACATCAGATAATTATGATGTTAAAATCATCATAAGCAAGTTTGATTTCAATACAAAAAATGTGCAGGAATATATGACTTATTATGTTCTGAATGAAACCGAATTTGTCTGTGATATCAGACATGTAGCTAAGTTTAAAATAACCGGGGGAAGCTTAATTCAGATTGAACCGTATGAACAAGCAGATATGGAGCTTGTTACAGTATACCTGATGGGTACATGTATGGGGGTACTACTGGAACAAAAAGAGATGGTAGCCATCCATGGAAGCACTATTGTAATTGATAAGCAAGCCATAATCATTACAGGTAGATGTGGTGCAGGCAAATCAACTCTATCAACGGCACTTCGTTTAAGAGGATGTAATATTCTATCAGACGATATATCACCTATAGTCATGCATGAAAGCGGGCAAATCATGTCGGCCCCAGCTTTCCCCAAACAAAGAATTTGTCATGATACGGCAGTTAAGCTGGGTATTGATACAAAAAATTTGGAAAAAGCGTGTTCAGAGGATTTGAAATATAATATTGATATTAGTGATCAGTTCATAAATCATCCTATAGAACTCTTTGGAATCATTCAGGTAATACCTAGTGATGTGGAGGATGTTGTACTTACTGAATTAACTAGCTTTGATAAAATTGAACTTATAAAATCTAATATATTTTGTAAAGAATTTTATTCTCAAGTAGATTTTCGCCCAGTATATTTTAAGAAGATAATTAACATTGCTAAAAAAATACATACATATCAGTTGATGAGGCCGGATGGAAAATTTACAGTTGAAAGACAGATTGAAGCGATTATACATGAAATAGCTCGGATTACAAGTACAGGAGAACATTAATATTAGAGTAATTTTACCCTTGGTAATTAAGAATGACACACTATACGATATGTTGGGAATAAATGATGAAGAAGCTGGTAATCGTGATATTACTATTAATTGTTATCTTTTTATGTTTTGGTTTTTACAGCAGATTGGAAATTACCAATTATACATATTGGGATCAAGATATACCAAAGGAATTTGATCATTATAGGATTGTATTTATTTCTGATTTGCATTGTAAAACAATGGGTAGGAATGAAGACATGCTTATTCATGCAATTGATTCCTGCAATCCGGACATCGTTGTATTTACAGGAGATATGATTGATGGTGATCACAAAGATATTACTCCGGTAAAGGACCTGCTTGCTGGGCTATCGGGGAAGTACTCGATGTATGCGGTTTCAGGAAACCATGAGAATGATAACGAAGAGAATTATGAAATACTCCTAAAGTACTACAAGGACTATAAAGTGATTTATTTAGATAATAGTTCTCGAACGATATCCAGGAACGGTGCTCATATAGGGCTCTATGGCAAGGCTTATCAGGACAGCTATTATGTAAATAAAGCTGTGTATATACCGGATAAGAATAAAAATAAGTTTAATATTTTATTATATCATGATGCTACTGTATATCCTCAGATTAGCTCATATGGATTTAATTTGGTACTATCGGGACATACACACGGAGGAATAATACGGATTCCGTTTTTGGGGGGAATGATTAATAATAACGGTTCCCTTTTCTCTGAGCTTGACAACGGAATGTTTCATATCAATGGCAGTACTCTTATTTCGAATAGAGGAATTGGAGATTCTTATTTTCCTAGATTTTATAACCGGCCAGAAGTCGTGTGTATTACGTTAAGAAAAAGGTATGAATGATATTTTGATAGCAAAGGATGGGTCTGATGAGAAGGTTAATAGACTTTTTAAGAGATTGGAAAGATCAACGCAGTTATTTTGTATGGTTGGTTTTGTATTCTGTTCCTTATATTCCACGAATTATTCTTGTTATGGTTTTGGGTATGATTGATACAATTCTTTCTGTTGGTTTGGCAATTATACTAAAAAGGATTATTGATGGTGCATCATCAGGTGGGATAGTTATGGAAGCAATTCTTCTGTATCTTGGAGGAATGCTGTTGTCGATTTTGATTAATGTCACCAGCCAGTTGATTTCTGCGGTATTGAATGAACGGTTTTCCTTTGGTATAAGAAAACAGATATACGACAAGATAATCAGATCCTATTGGATGAAAGTGAAAGGGTATCATACAGGAGACCTTTTGACAAGGCTGACAAGTGATACAGAAATCGTTTCCGAAGGAATTGTAGTTGTGATTCCGACGATTGTCCGCCTCTTAATTGAACTGCTTATCACCTTTTTCACTTTATTTTATTATGAACCAAGTCTTGCAATCTTTGCACTTGTTATAGCTCCGATTTCCTGTATGATTTCTTTTGTACTGGGAAGAAAACTCAAATTGCTCCAAGTAAAAGTGCAGGAATCAGAATCAAAATACCGTTCCTATATACAAGAAAGTCTGAGTAATTTACTGATAATAAAGGCATTTGCGAATGAAAATCATTCGGTGGAGCGCTTGGCAGAGCTTCGACAAGAGCGGTTTTACTGGGTTTTCAAAAAGAGTAAATTAGGGCTGATAAGCTCAGCTGTCTTATCTTTATCCTTTCAGTTCGGTTATATCGGAGCTTTTACAATCGGTGCATTCCTGTTAGTCAAAAAGTCGATAACGTTTGGTACGATGTCAATTTTTATGACGTTGGTTAACAGAATACAAGCACCGATTCTTGGACTAGCACAAACTATTCCTCGAATCGTTTCTGTATTAGCATCTACAGGAAGAATCATGGAGATACAAGATATTCCGATGGAAGAAGTGGAGGAATTAAAGCTTGACATGCATCAGATTGGCATTCAGGTAGATAAGCTCAGTTTTGGTTATTCCGACGATATCGTTCTGGAGAATGTTTCGTTTACTGTAAAACCCGGAGAATTTGTTGCAGTGGTTGGAGCTTCCGGGATAGGTAAGACGACACTGATTCGTCTGATTATGTCGTTTGTTCATAGCGCAGCAGGATCGATTCAATTTATTAACAACAGGGGAGAGTGTGAAAAGGTTAATGCAGGCGTCAGAGAATTCATTTCGTATGTTCCACAGGGAAATACATTATTTAGTGGTACAATACGCGATAATATTCTGATGGGAAAATTAGATGCGACGGAAGAAGAAGTTGAGGAAGCCTTAGAGTTATCCTCTGCACATTTTGTACATGATTTGCCGAACGGGGTATATACTGTAATCGGTGAAGGTGGTCACGGCCTTTCAGAAGGACAGGCACAAAGAATTGCTATTGCCAGGGCATTAATCCGAACATCACCATTTTTAATTTTAGACGAAGCTACATCGGCTCTTGATGAGTTAACAGAATTACATGTGATTGAAGGGATACGCAGTCTGAAGCCTAGAATAACCTGTCTTATCATTACACACAGAAAGTCTGTACTTCGGTATTGTGATAGAGAATTACAAATCGATAACAAAAAAATTTCAGAATATATAGCTTAAGCGTATTTATTTCATTTACAGTGCTCATGGTATTTGCTCTATATGTGATTACTTATTAAGCAGTCTTGAATTCAGTATGATGTCCTCGGCAGAAGCCGGGGAACAGCACAACTGCTTCGGTATCGATTCTACATAGTAAAAGTTGAACGTTTCGTATGAGGTACGGTTGTTCAGCTTTTTTTATAGTATTAGCATGAGAATTCATATATCATCATTAGCGAAAGTATAATAGAACTATAAATTACTTTTTTCCTTTTGCTTAGGGCAATAGAAAGTGAATATTATGATGAGGAGTAAAAAATACCAAAATAAAATTTGGGAGGTTTTCTGAAATGAGACGTCTTTTATTTCTAGTTATAATTCTCACCATAGCATTAACCTTCGGTTTATTCGACGCACATGTTTTAGCAGCACCAGTAACACCATCAGTGTATGAGGCTGAAAACGGGGTATATTTGGGAGGAGCGCATAGCCAGCCCGATCCAAATGCTTCTGGCGAATATATCGCGGCATATTTTGGAGATGGCACTTCTGTTGCAATAACAGTTGACGGCGGAGAAGGCGGAGATTATCAACTTACAATGATATATGCCGCTGCGATTAATGACCGCACTATGAGTCTGTATGTAAATAATGCGCATATTAGTGATTTACGTTTCCCGGGTACAGGTGGATATACAACATACTCTACTTTAAATACCAATATAACCTTACAGACAGGTATGAACATAATAACGCTGCAGGTAGACAACGGAGATGGAGATACGGGAGATGTAAATTTCGACTATATTACATTAGCTCCTGGAAAAATACCGGAAAAAACACTGGAGAAGATAGAGATAACTAGGTCAGCTGCTAAGTTGAGCTACAGGATAGGGGAAAGCCTGGATATAACAGGGATAGAAGTAACCGGGACCTATAACGACGGAAGTATACAGGTCGAACCAATCACAGCAGCAGATGTAACCGGGTTTGATAGCTCTGCACAGGTATACAGTCAGGTCCTGACAGTGACATATAAAGGACAGACGGCTGCTTATACAGTAACCATTACGGCACCGGATTTGACTCCCGGCAAGTATGAGGCTGAAAATGGGGCATATTCGGGAGGAGCCCATAGCCAGCCCGATCCGAATGCTTCTGGCGCATATATCGCAGCATATTTTGGAAATGGCACTTCTGTTGCAATAATAGTTGACGGCGGAGAAGGCGGAGATTATCAACTTTCAATGATATATGCCGCTGCGATTAACGACCGCACTATGAGTCTGTATATAAATAATGCGCATATTAGTGATTTACGTTTCCCGGGTACAGGTGGATATACAACATACTCCACTTTGAATACCAATATAACCTTACATACAGGGATGAACATAATAACCCTGCAGGTAGACAACGGAGAAGGAGATACAGGAGATGTAAATTTCGACTATATAATATTAGCTCCTGGAAAAACGGTAGAATATAATTTAGAAACCCAGATCTGCCCGGTTAAAGACAATAAACAGGCAATATGGACGTTTACTACAGATGACGGAATATATAATTCTGTAGTACAATACAATAATTTATTTAAAAAATATGGTTTAAAGGGTACTGTAGCCTTGAATCCATATACAATTCAAGATACTGACAATGGTTTGAACTGGTCGATAAAAGATGGTCTTCGTTTTTACTGCGGTACATGGAATCTATGGCAGACTCTGATAGCAGATGGGAAGCTTGATATAGCTAATCATACAGCCACTCATCCCCATTTGACACAAATACCACAGAGTGAACTGGACAGTGAAATTAACGGAGCAAGATCCATACTGATGAGTCATCTCAACGGTCAATCAATACTGGGATTTATAGACCCTTATGGTGAAAGTGATTATTATTCAACTTCCGTGATACAACAACAGCACTTCGCGGACAGGAGCACTGTAGAAGGAGAAAACTCATTAAGCCCTGATGATTATTCATGGTACCATTTACTTTCCTATTACGCCCTTTCAGGTGTTACGGTCGAAACTATGAATAGCTGGATCGATTCTACAATTGCAAATAAAAGTTGGTGTATCGAGCTTTGGCACGGAATTCTCAGTGATCAGACTGAAAGCGAAACGCTATGGTCACCGTTAACCTATGATATATGTAATGATCATTTGTCCTATGTAGCAAACAATCTAGATAAAATATGGAATGCAACTTATTCGGAAGCGATACAATATCTCCGCGAGCGTCAAAGTGCCACATTATCAGTACTTAGCTTCGATAACACGCATATTCGGCTGAGTCTTACAGATAGCTTGGACAATTCGATTTTTAATTATCCGTTGACCTTAAAAGTACAGGTTCCGAATGATTGGGCAAGTGTGAGCATAATGCAAAATGGTAATTCTCATAATATAATTCCTGCTACGGAATCAGGTAATAATTATGTATATTTTGATGCGATACCGGATCAGGGTAATATTGATATTGCAAAAGTAATATTAGAAAGGATAGAGATAACTAAGCCAGCAACCAAGTTGAGCTATGCTGTAGGGGAAAGCCTGGATATAACAGGCATAGAAGTAACCGGAATCTATAGTGACGGAAGGATACAAATCGAACCAATCACAGCGGCAGATGTAACCGGGTTTGATAGTTCTGTACCGATAGACAGTCAGGTCCTGACAGTGACATATGGTAAGTTTATCGAATGAGCAGCACCTTATCAACAAAGTTATGTATTTTCAAAAGGATAAACAGATACGTTCACTTGACGAAATGATTCCGGAACGATATACTTAGATAGCGGTTCGTTCAATTAGAGCATTCTTATTGAAATGAATATAGCACTAGTGGCACTATATGGAGGAATTTTGATGAGTGAAGATAATGTAACGAAAATAGAATATATGGATAAGGAAATCTTTCTGATAGCAACAGCGCATGTGTCGAAAGAAAGTGCGGAGCTTGTGAAAAAGGTGATAGATGAAGAACGCCCGGATAGCGTATGTATTGAGCTGGATGAAGACCGTTATCAGAATATCATAAAGCCAAAGGCTTGGGAAGATACGGATTTAATCAAGGTCATTAAGGAAAAAAAGGTCGGATTTATGGTCGCTAATCTATTCCTCGCATCCTATCAGAAGAAGATGGCTATGAAGTTAGGAAACCAGGTTGGCGGGGAAATGATCCAGGGTATGGAGAGTGCGAAGGAGACAGGAGCTACCTTAGTGTTGGCGGACCGCAGTCTTCAGACCACCTTTTTACGGATTTGGCGTAAACTCAATCTATGGGATAAAGCCAAACTCCTTGGCAGCCTATTATTCTCAGAGGATGACGAGGCTGACATTACCAGTGATGATTTACAAAAGCTATTAGAAGAAGATATGCTGGAGGCGGCCATGGCCGGATTAAAGAAGGATTTTCCTAAGGTCGGAGAGGTGTTGATCAGCGAAAGAGATCAGTACCTAGCGACAAAGATCAAGGAAGCTCCGGGTAAAAAGATCGTTGCCGTATTAGGTGGCGGACATGTACCCGGTATCAAGAAAGAGATATTCAATGATCGGGATATAGAGGAGATCTCAGTCGTTCCTCCGAAAAGTCTTTTTTCAAAAATCGTCGGATGGATTATTCCTGCCTTGATCACCGGTCTGCTGTTATATTCCTTTGTAATTAATTTTCAAACCGGGTTACAGCAATTATCCGCGTGGGTGTTATGGACCGGGATTTTAGCAGCTATATTTACTGCATTATCCTTCGCGCATCCGCTGAGTATCCTTACCTCCTTTCTAGCAGCACCACTGACTACCTTGCATCCGCTGCTGGCATGCGGATGGTTTACCGGACTGGTGGAAGCGACGATCAAAAAACCTACCGTGAAGGATGTACAGAACGTTCAGACCGATATATTCACGATTAAAGGCTTTTTTACAAACCGATTACTGAAAACCATTTTAGTTATGTTCATGGCTAATTTAGGAGCGACGATCGGTACGTTTATTGCCGGTACAAGCTTGATAAGAAATTTATTTTAACTTGATGAGATATCAAAGGGCTTTATCTTAATAGTAACCAAAGCATAAGGGGTTGTTGCATAATGTTAATAAATAGATAAGGTAAGGATAATATGCATCCCATAATACACTGTTTGACGGACAGATTGCTGATTTTGTAAGACAATAGCAAACATTTATGTTTGATTATGGCTTACAAAACAGGAAAATGTCCGTCAACCTGTGTGTGAGGCCAGGTAATCAAGAGCGAAAATAACGAGAGACATAACAGAAGGATGAAGGAGAAAATATGAAGCTGAAGGAGAGGGCGCAGAAAATAAAAACCGATATTCCGGCAGTCTTTATAGCGCTTAAGAAAAAAGAGACTCCGTTACTGCCGAAGCTCGTTGCAGCAATAACAGTTGGATATGCGCTGTCACCGATTGATATCATCCCGGACTTTATTCCGATCCTTGGATACTTGGATGATCTGATCATTCTTCCGGCATTAATCACCCTTACGATTAAATTATTACCGGAGGATATCCTTAGGCAGAGCAGATTGGAAGCCGAAGGTCTTTGGAGCAACGGAAAACCAAAAAAATGGGCTTTTGCGATTCCGATTCTTCTTCTTTGGATTGTTGTTATTCTCATCATCGTAAAGGCATGGATCAAATAGAACTTTATGAAGGAAGGCATCTTATCACGGTAAGTGGTAAGGTGTCTTTTCGTTATATTTTCTTGGTATTTTTTACAAAACCATTGACTCTTACGCAGCGTGATAGTATATGATAGTGATTAAGAGGAAGAAGCTTAGTCAATGCCGGCGTTTGTTTTATGCTTTCGAATCAGAATATGATAATAGGAGTGAACAACATGAGAACTGTAAAACAGGTATCCGAATTAACGGGAATTAGCGTTCGTACCCTGCAATATTATGATGAGATTAATCTATTTAAGCCCAGGAAGGTAACCGAGGCAGGGTATCGGCTGTATGATGAGGCTTCTCTCGAGACACTACAGCAGATCTTATTTTTTAAGGAGCTGGATTTTCGGTTAAAGGATATCAAACGAATTTTAGAAAACCCCAATTTTAATAAAACCAAAGTCTTTCAGCAGCAGAAGGAGCTAATCCAGTCAAAAAGAGACAGGCTGGATGGCTTACTGAATTTGCTGGAACGACTGGAAAGAGGAGAGAAATCGATGAGTTTTAAGGAATTTGATATGAGAGATTATTTTCAAGCATTGGAAGAATTCAAAGAATACCACACCGACGAAATCATTCAGATGTGGGGCAGCATAGAAAAGTTTGATGAGCTGCGTGAACAATTTAAGGATAAAGAAGCTGAGATTGCCAAAATGGCAATCAAGCAATATGGCAGTATTGAAAAGTATACCGAAGCGATGAAGCATAATCTGAATCATTTCTCTGAGACAGTAGAAAAGTTAAACTCAATCAAAGACAATGCTGCTGATTATATAGCGCAAACCACCGAAATAACGAAAAGGCTTACGGAGGATCTTAATAAGGATGCTACCTCCTATGAAATTCAAGAGGTTACAAGAGAGCTGGTTGATTTATGCAGCTTGTCTTATAAAGGGATTGATATGGGAGAGCACTTTTGGGATATGGTGACAGAAGGATACCTAACCAACGATCAGATTATCGAAGCGAATGATAAGATCTATGGTGTGGGGGCCTCGAACTTCATCGGAAGAGCTCTGAAGTACTATTTCAGTAATAATTAAACAGGGACTGTCTGGAACCAGAAGCTCTTCGGAAATCACTCCGGGAGTCAAATTGTGGTTGTGAGCGATGAGCTTCTGTAGTACAATGGTGAAAAACATTATTCCGTATTTCGTTAAGAATGAGGTGAAGGATATGAAAAACAGAAAGAGAATAATTCTGAACCTGCAGGAGCATGGATTTAGAATGTTAAAATCAATTGGGTTATCGGTAATAGCGAGTGTGGCATTTTATTTTTTACATGCACCCGTATTGTTTTTCTTGTTCGGTATCATTACAGCAATTCTCAGTGTCACACTTTTATTGCTTGTACTAAGGGAAAATAACCAGGAACGGAGCAAAATCAAAGGAAATATAAAGGGTAAGGATAAGAAGTGAGTCGGAAGACACAGAACTAATTTGCCTTAAGGGGAGGTTTGCAAGCGATGTTTGAATTGGTGTTGGGGGAGAAGGAGATACCACAAGAATATGAAAGGAATGAAAGAACTGCGGTCAGAGCGGTACTGTATTATGGTGATCAGGTCCTGATGATAAAGACCAACCGAGGAGACTACAAGTTTCCCGGCGGAGGGATCAAGCCCGGAGAAGATCAGGAGCAGGCACTGATCCGGGAGATTGCTGAAGAGACCGGCTATGTGATGGTAAAGGTCGGCGAAAAATTAGGTGAGGTTATCCAACAGCACCCGGACTATGCAGATAACAGTAAATTTTTTATTATGAAATCAATATATTATCTATGTGAGCTTGAGGATCTGACGAATTATGGGCTCGAGCTGGATGATTACGAGGCAGAGCAGGGGTTCCACGGAGAATTCGTTAACTTACCGGATGCCCTCGATGTAAACCGGAGTATCCTTAATTCCGTCAGATCGAACAGAAACACCTGGGTGGAACGGGAAGTAGAGGTACTAAAATATCTGCTTACTAATTAATGCCTCCTTCTACGCTCCCACGAATAGGTAAGGTAGCTTTTCTGAACCTTGATTCGAAAGCCCAGCTCATGAAACATACTTGATAAGGTGTGATCATTGCTGTTATCCAGCCTTGGTATGATGATAAATACGGAGGCAACTCGAAGCAGGACAGAGATGGCAATCATGAATTTATATCGGTCAGGAATGATGGAGTTTAAGGTTATATTGTTATGTATTCCTTCAAGGATAGCACCTCCGGTCAGGATTCCTAAGAAGGAACCAAATAAGGAGGTAATACAGGAGAAGACAGCCACATAAGAAGGGCGTCGTTCATCCGGTGAGGAGGAGAGCTGAAGGCTGATTGCGGCAAGATTGGCTCCGCTCCAGAAGGCAGCTCCGATTAGATTATGGAGAAGGGTAGGCCAGATGCTTCCGTAGGTAGAGAAGAGGAAGAACAGCGGGGTTAGAGCGGCAATCACGCAGGTACACCATAATACCGGCTTGCTTCCAAAATGATCCAGAAGTCTACCCCAATGCGATACCACCAATACGGTTATCGCTGCGGCTGTTACCTGACTGCTAAGAGTATATTGCATATAGCTTAAGCCCATCTCAGTCAAAGCATATCTGGCCAGATATGCTCCGGACATATTAGCGGTAAAGCTCCAGGCTGTCCAAAACATCATGAATTTGAAAAAGGGCTTGTTGTTAATTACCTGCTTTAAAACGGGTAGAAGCTTTAGCTGTACCGGAGGTGTCTTATATACCTCATCCACGAACACGAAGCATAACATATCCAGAACACCAAGGATACCACACATAACAAATACAGTAGTATATCCGGCAAATCCGGTCATCTGATCCAGAATACCGGCAACAATTAGGCCCATGGTTACACTGGCGATCGAGGTGATACCATCGCGCTTAGATAACCACCGACCACGAATTTCAACCGGAACCAAATCGGCCATCCAGGGCATAAAGCTGACATTATTAACGGAGCTGAAAGCGGAGGATACTCCGATCAACAGAATGACGGACCATAACCGCAATGAGGAATGACTTGACGGAATAAAGAGGGGTATTAAACCAATGACGATCCACAATATTCTGGAGAAGAGTCCATAGGTCAACATATACTTTTTGCGTTTTTGAGTACGGCTGACCAATGTGGCAAAGGGTATCTGCAGAAGAGCTGCTGCTAAAGGAATTGCGGTAAGTAAACCAAATACTAAATCACCCGCTCCAAGATATCCGGCATATCCGGTCAGGGAAGAGCTGCCACTAACGCTTACAACACCCCATAAGGTTCCGAAGGTATTACCGAGGGTCATCATATAGATGCTCCGGCGAATTTTCGGAAGCAGGGCCGCTTCATCAAATAATTTCTCAAAGGGTTTTCTCATTTCTGTATTAACTACCTTTCTGTTATTCAAGCAGTATTTCTTAGTGATATCAGCTTATTATATCGAAAACATTCCGTAATGTAAATGTAAAATCTAATAACATTTTTGTCATATGAAGACTTAATGTTATGAGTTTTAATGGAAGTTCTTGGTTTTTGATTAAAAATCTAGACGAAATTACAATCTGGGGGTATGATTATAGGTAAGATTATATCAGTGTATTGGGATAGGTTTAAATAATTCGTTTGAAGAGGAAGTGATAATCATGCTGCGTTTTATATATATTATAATAAGAGGTATTTACGCGATCCCTTATTATATACATCAAATGAAAAAATATTATAACGAGCCTGACAGATACTCGGAAGAAGCCTGTTATGCCTTAGCATTGAAGGTTGTAAAGCTGATTAAGCGATTTGGACGTATAGAGACTTACATAACGGGAACGGAGAATCTTCCTGAAGAAGGCGGATATATCATGTACTCGAATCATCAGGGAAAGTACGATGCACTGGGTATCATGATAGGGCATAAAAAGCCTTGTACCTTTATTATAGCGAAGAAACAATCGCAGCCCATTGTCACCACACAATTTGTCGATCTGATCAGAGCAAAACGCCTTGATTTTGAAGATATCAGGCAGCAGGTAACTGTTATGAAGGCTGTGACGGATGAAGTAAAAGAAGGACGTCGTTATTTGATCTTCCCGGAGGGAGGGTATACGGATAATCATAATCGACTTCAAGAGTTCAAGGTTGGAAGCTTTCAGTGTGCTAAGAAGGCGCGATGCCCCATCGTCCCGGTTGTTGTCTACGATACCTATAAACCCTTCGCTATTAATTCCTTAAGGAAGGTTTCTAATCAGGTGCATTTTCTGGAGGCCATACCTTATGAAGAATATGAAGGTCTGAAAACAGTTCAAATCCGTGATTTGGTGGTACAGCGGATAGAGGAGTTTATTCAGAGGCTTGAGAAGTATCCGGTATTTGAAAAGGAAAATGAGTTGGTGTACGAAGCTGTTGAGGAGCAGGTACTGGTGGAGGAGCAGTCATTCTGATATTCGTTGCCTAGGTAAAGCATGAATTTTGTAGCTTAATAAACTTGTAAATATATTGACTAATATTAGAAATTTTTAGGTGGTAGTATACGGTACATGTGGCGAAATGTCTTTATGAGGATAAAATATGGCAAATAAAACGGTAAATAAATCAAATCGAAATAGAAAACCCGGAACAGGGAAGAAACGAAAAAGTATGAAAAGTAAGAGGATGGCAAGAATACTTTTTATTGATGCCGGAGTGCTTTGTGCTATTCTGGCTGTATATCTGGTTTTTGCTTTCTATTATAATAATCATTTCTTTGGGAACACCAAAGTGAATGGAATAGATACCTCAAATATGTCGGTGGAGAAGGCCGAACGGGTTATCAATGAACAGGTGTCATCGTACGTCTTGGAAATCAAGCAAAGAAATGGGGTGTCCGATTTCATTTATGGCATTAATATTAACCTGCATTCGGAGTTTGATGGAAGTCTATCGGAGCTCATTCATAAGCAGGGAGGTCTATTATGGCCCACATCCTTAATCCGGGAGAAGGAATATGAGATAGGCACTATACTGGCATATGATGAGAATCTGTTAAAATCCTATGTTGACCTTATGAAATGTCTTAAGGAAGTGAATATCGTAGAACCGGTCAATGCGACCATTGCCTATGTTGAAAATGGCTATGAGATTATTCCGGAGGATCCGGGCAACAAGGTGATAAAGGAGAAGGTGTATGAGGCAGTTACAGAAGCGATCAATACCCTTCAGCCTACTTTGTCTTTAGAGGAAGCCGGCTGTTATGAGGAACCGCAGATCACCTCTGAGGACCCGGGATTAACGGAAGCAATCAAGGAAATGAATCGAATTGCCGGCGCGAAGATTACCTATGAATTCGGGGCAGTAACGGAGGTATTGGACGGAGCTAGGATCAGTGAATGGCTTTCGTTTGATGAGAAGTATAAGGTTACCTTACATGAGGATAAAATAAAAGAATATGTAGACTATATCGGTAAAACCTACAACACCTTTGGACGTCGTCGAACCTTTAAAACCTCGTACGGTGATAAAATCAAGGTAGAGGGCGGAGACTATGGCTGGTGGCTGGACCGTTCATCCGAGGTGAAGGAGCTGACCGAGCTGGTGCGAAAGGGCGAACAGACAGTGAAGGAGCCGGTATATTTCCAGACGGCTCAGCAATACGGTGATGATGATATCGGTGATACATATGTGGAGGTTAATCTTACGGCACAGCACCTGTTCTTCTACAAAGACGGAGAGTTGATTGTAGAATCAGACTTTGTATCCGGTAATATTGCTAAGGAATATGGAACACCAACAGGTACTTATCCGGTTCAATATAAAGAGAATGATGCCATTTTAGTTGGAGAGGATTATGAAACTCCGGTAAAATACTGGATGCCCTTTAACAAAAATATCGGTTTTCACGATGCTAACTGGAGGGATGAATTCGGTAAGGATATCTACCTAACCAGAGGCTCTCACGGCTGCATCAATATGCCTCCGAAGGCTGCCAAGAAAATGTTCGAGAACATCAAACGAGGGGTTGCCGTAGTGGTATATGAGCTTCCGGGTACGGAAAGCGTGGAGGAGAAAGCACCTAAGACAGAGTAAGAAGGTCTTCGGTTAGAGTAGAGATAAAGCCGGTACAACTATTTAAATGAAAGGATATGGAAGAGGACCCCTAACGGAGTTTTCTGTCATATCCTTTTCCTTATTCAATGTAAAAAATAGTTACGAAATTATTCTCTTTCGAGCTGGGTAGTCCTTATTTGCTAAATTATATTTTCCCCCCTAGTCAAAATACTAAATATGGTATACAATGTTAATAATGATAACTATTACTAGTATAGAAACTACTATGAGCGGAGGAAATTATATGGATATTATGATCAAAAAACGTGACGGAAGATACGAGCAGCTTTACGTAGAGAAGACAAAGAAAATGGTAGCCTATGCCTGTCAAGGCTTAGAGGGCTGCGACCCCTTCGAATTGGAGATGGATTCCAATATACAGTTTCGGGACGGTATGAGTACGAAGGAGATACAAAAGATTTTGATACAGACTGCAATTGAGAAGATGATACAGACCACAAAGGATAGTCAGGGCAATGAGGTTAAATCAACGAATATCAACTGGCAATATGTAGCAGCACGATTATTGATGTCGGATTTATATAAGGAGGCAGCCATCAATCGTGGCTATCATTATTTTGGCTACGGTGATTTCCTGTCACTGATGCATATGCTGGTAGAGCAGCAATATTATGGTGATTTTCTGACAAAGGAATACAGTGAGGAGCAGATCCAGGAATTAGGTGCATATATTAAGCCGGAAAGAGACCTACTCTTTAACTATGAAGGTCTTAAGCTGTTAGCGGACCGATATCTGATTCGAGGGTTCCATAAGGAGGTATTGGAGCTTCCACAGGAACGCTTTATGGCAATTGCGATGCATCTGGCTATCCCGGAGGGAGATAAGAAGCTGGAGTATGCAAAGAAATTCTATGATGTATTAAGTGAGCTTAAGATGACTACGGCAACTCCGACTCTTGCGAGCGCGGGAACGCCGTTTCACCAGCTAAGCAGCTGCTTTATCTCTGTGGTCGGTGACAATCTATGGTCAATCTATGATGTGAATCAAAAGTTCTCTGCAGTATCCAAGCACGGCGGAGCGCTTGGTATCTATGTCGGTAAGGTTAGGGCGCTAAACAGCGAAATCCGTGGTTATAAGAATGCCTCCGGCGGCGTAATACCCTGGATCAGACTGTATAATGATACCGCAGTGGCGGTAGATCAGCTTGGCAGACGAAAAGGAGGAGCCGCTATCACCCTGGATATTTGGCATCAGGATCTATATGAATTCCTGGATTTGAGAACAAATAACGGGGATGACAGAAGAAAGGCTCATGATATCTTCCCGGCACTCAGCATTCCGAATCTTTTCATGGAGCGGCTGGAGGCGCGACAGGATTGGTCCTTATTTGATCCGTATCAGGTACACAAGGTTATGGGGTATCATCTGGAGGATTTTTATGATGAAGAGGATACGAAGGCCTTTACCCAGAGATATCTGGAGTGCGAAGAGAATATGACAATTCCTCGTGTCAGTGTTCCGGCTCTTGAGGTGATGAAGAAGATCATGAAGAGTGCGGTGGAGACGGGGACCCCATTCCTATTCTTTCGGGATACTGTTAACAGAGCAAATCCCAATAAACATGCAGGAATGATCTATGCTTCAAACCTCTGCCATGAGATTACACAGAATGTCAGTGAGTCAGAATTTGTTGAGGAAGTGATAGAGACCGTCGGCGACCACAAGGAGGTTGTTCGAAGATTAAAATCGGGAGATATGGTAACCTGTAATCTGAATTCCGTTAATCTGGGCAGGGTTACAATGGAGGAGCTGAAGGAGACGGTTCCGCTTCAGATCAGAATGCTGGATAACGTAATCACTCTGAATCAGACACCGGTAGCGGAAGCGAGAATTACCAGTGACAAATATCGTGCCATTGGGCTTGGCACCAGCGGATATCATCATTACCTGGCCAATAACCGCATCGCCTGGGAGAGTGAGGAGCATCTTAATGAGGCAGATCGGTTATTCGAAGAGATTGCTTATCAGGCAATTAAGGCTTCTATGGAGCTGGCAAAGGAAAAGGGTGCTTATCCGGAATTTGTGGGCTCGGAATGGCAGACAGGCAAATATTTTGAGCGACGCGGCTATACATCTGAGCGCTGGCATGATCTGAAAGAGCAGGTAAAGAAATACGGTGTCCGCAACGGATATATCATGGCGGTGGCACCGACGGGCAGTACCTCCAACATCGCAGGGACCACAGCCGGAATCGATCCGATCTTTAAGAAATTTTTCATTGAGGAGAAGAAGGGTAGCTTTACACCGAAGGCAGCTCCGGACCTAAGTAGTAAGAACTTCTGGTTCTATAAGGAGGCACATCATATCGATCAGCTTTACAGCATCAGAGCCTGTGGGGTAAGACAAAGGCACATCGACCAGTCACAGTCCTTCAATCTCTATATCACTCCGGAGGTTAAGGCGAAGGAGATTCTGAACCTTTATGTGGAGGCATGGAAGAATGGAGTTAAGACAATCTACTATGTCCGTAACCAATCTCTGGAGATGGACGAATGTACTAGCTGCTCCAGCTAAAATTATCTAAACTGGGATTGCAATTTGATCAGTATCAATTATATAATAAAAGCATGAGTGATATGAATGCTTAATGCACTCATCACATACTAATTCAAAGAGCGGACATGTAGGGTTAGTATGTGACGAACAGATTTCGCAGTGATTCACTTCAGGATTCTATATGAATATTATTTTCATATGAATTAGCTTTAGAAAGAATGAGAAAATGCTTCTTACTATAAAGAAGAGGGGTATTTAGAAGGAGAATAGCATGAACAAGAAGAAGATATTCAATGAACAGGGACTTCGCGGAACGGAAGCCTTAATCAATGGGAATACGACTAATCTGAGAGAATGGAACCGTATCAAGTACAGCTGGGCAAACATGTTCTACCGTACAATGTTGAATAATTTCTGGATACCGGAGGAGATTTCCCTGAATGAGGATATCAAGCAGTTTCCGCTGTTAACCAATGGGGAGAGAAATGCCTTTGATAAGATCATATCCTTTTTGAATTTTTTGGATTCCATCCAAAGTGAAAACCTACCCAATCTGTCGCGCTATGTGACTGCTCCGGAGGTCGCTTCCTTATTGAATATTCAAGCCTTTCAGGAGGAGATTCATGCGCAGAGCTATTCTTATATACTGGATACGGTTACGAATCCGGTGACCCGGGATAAGATCTATGACGAATGGCGTGAGGACAAGCAGCTGCTGAAGAGAAATCAATATATTGCGAACATTTATCAGAGGTTCAATGAGGATGCTTCCATTTCGAACTTTCTGCGTACCGTTGTTGCAAATTATATCCTGGAGGGTATCTATTTCTATTCCGGCTTCAGCTTCTTCTATACACTGGCCAGACAAGGTAAGATGACGGCAACCAGCACAATATTTAAATATATTAACCGTGATGAGGTTACTCATCTGGTGTTATTCCAGAATATATTAAAGGAATTAAGAGCAGAGAATCCGGAGCTCTTCACACAGGAGCTGACGGAGGACATCCGTGATATGATGAGAACCGGTGTTGAGCATGAGATTGCCTGGGGACAATATGTTACAAATAATGAGATTCTGGGTATGAATAACGAGCTTATCGATAAATATATCAAATACCTTGGTAATCAGAGGCTTAAAGCAATCGGACTGGAGGAGCTGTACCCTGAGATCACCGAGAATCCGATGGCATGGATCGAAGGCTTTTCGAACCTCAACAGCACAAAGACAGATTTCTTTGAAGCAAAGGTAACAAATTATACGAAGGCGGCAGCCTTTGACTTTGATGATTTAGATTAATATTAAGATTATTACATAAAAGGCTATAAGTTTCTTTCCTCCCAAAGCTGCGGGAGAAGAGCTTATAGCCTTTTTTATACATACAACTTTTATGAGTTTAACAATATTGTTTAACCGAACAAGCAAAGCAAAATACCGGCAGCTACTGCAGAACCAATAACACCGGCTACGTTGGGACCCATAGCAAACATCAAAAGATAATTACCGGGCAGAGCTTTCTGTCCTTCTACCTGTGATACACGTGCTGCCATAGGAACAGCGGATACACCGGCAGAACCAATCAATGGATTGATCTTACCTTTTGTAACCAAGCACATCAGTTTAGCAATTAGCAAACCGCCGACCGTACTAAACATGAAGGCGACTAATCCAAGTACAATGATTCCGAGTGTTTTAGGCTTTAAGAATTCAGTACCAACTGCCGTAGCACCTACTGTGACTCCGAGAAAAATAGTAACAATATTAATCAATGCGTTCTGCGCCGTATCGGAGATACGCTCCACGACACCGGATTCCCGGAATAGGTTGCCTAACATCAGCATACCGATCAAAGGAGCAACGGAAGGCAGAAGCAGGATGCAGAAGGTGGATACAGCGATTGGGAAGCATACCTTCTCAAGCTTTGATACCCTGCGCAATTGTTCCATCTTAACTTCGCGTTCTTTCTTGGTGGTAAGCAGCTTCATTAACGGAGGTTGAATAAGCGGAATTAATGCCATGTAGGAATAAGCCGCAATGGCGATTGAAGCTAACAGATGCGGAGCCAGTCTCGTTGTCAGGTAGATTGCAGTCGGACCGTCAGCACCACCGATAATGCCAATGGATGCGGCTTCCTGTGGCGTAAAGCCAAGAGCAATTGCTACGATAAAAGCGATCGAAATACCGAACTGTGCACCTGCGCCAATCAGCATACTGCTAGGACGGGCAATCAGTGGACCAAAGTCCGTCATAGCACCGATTCCTAAGAATATAAGGGAAGGATAGATTCCTTTCTTCACACCAAGATACAGATAGTATAATAATCCTCCTACCTCTTGATCACTCGTCGGTGCAGCCATAATTCCGGTCAAAGGTAAGTTAGCCAAGAGCATACCGAAAGCGATCGGCAGTAGCAAAAGCGGTTCGAACTTTTTCGCAATTGCAAGATACAGAAGAACACATGCCACAATAATCATTACTCCGGATTGCCAGGTTAAGGCGGCAAAGCCGGAATCTTCCCATAACTTAATCAGTGATTCGTAAAACACTCTAATTTCCTCCTTACATTTCATTCGATTTTTACTTCAATATTAATCCTAATTCACAGAGCTTTCGTTCTTTGTTTCTTTTCCGAATTTTTGCTCAATCATAGTAATAATCATGGAGAATATTCGGATTATTGCCCAGAGAACTCCAAGTACCGCAAATACGACAGCCATACAGAAGGCTGCTACTAGAATACTTTGTGCTACTTGCATATACTTCACTCCCTTCCTATGATATTAATCAGCTTACTTGTTTTTCTACATAAAAAAATGGAGTACTTCAATAGTGAAAGCCCTCCACCCTATAAGCTCAAAACTTGAACAGTTAGATAACTGCCAACCGGAATATCGTTAAAATAATAACACACCGGGATAAATGTGTCAATATTGATAATTTATTTTAATCCAACATTGTTCCAATCGACAAAAAATGTTACAATAAACAGATGAAAAGATTTGATACCGAGGAGATACAATGAAGGAAATTTATCAATTACCCCAGCAGTTCTGGACTGTTTTCAGCTCCAGGAACCGATATATTTATATGGAAGCCCTACTAGCAATCTATGATGAATACTTGTATAATGATTATTTCCTGACCAAGGAGACCTGTATTCAATTGATAGCGGAGCATTTTTCTGATCGTATCGTTGATATCTCAGCGGATGATGAGGAGCAGGATACGGATAGTATGGAGCCTATGGCGACAAAGATATTGAACCGCTTAATCCGTTTCTCCTGGCTTAAGAGAGTGGAGGATTACAGCTCCTTCAAGACCAACATCATCATACCGGATTATGCCTCTACCTTTATTGAGACAATTAAGAAAGTCAGTAATCCGGACGCTGAGGAGCAGGATTTATACATACAGAATGTTTATACCAGCATCTACTCCTTCTATTATGATACAAAGGCCGGTTTGGAGCTGTTGAAGGCGGCGATGATCAATACCACGAGACTTAACCGTTCCCTTCAGGACATGCTCCATAACATGGACCAGTTCTTCGGGGCACTCCTCGAGAAGGATAATTATGAGGATCTGCTCCTGGAGCATCTTAACGGCTATGTTGAGACAATTGTCAACCGGAAATACAGACTGCTTAAGACCAGTGATAATTTCTACATTTATAAAAATGATATCAAGAGACTGCTGCGTGTCATCAGTGAGGATGAGGATCGAATCAATCTATTAAAGCACAAGCTCATGGCAGAGGGGAAGCAGGAGGAGAACATCCTCCAAGAGTTTGCCAGGGTGCTTGATGAGATTGAACATGGTATCATTAATATGGAGAAACGTATCTCCCATATTGATGCAGAACACAGTAAATACATCAAGGCAACCGTAAGCAGACTGGAATACCTCTTAAGCAGTGATGACAGTATGCAGGGCAATGTAATTGCATTACTTAACCTGATGTCAGAGGCGGGGGGACAAAAGCTGTATCCCCAGGTCACATCGGTTTTCCTATTGAATGATCATACGGTGATCACACCGGATTCCTTCTATAAGAAGAGGGGGAAGAGGAAGCAGTTTGAGGATACGGTAGAGCTAGAGGTGGAGAAGGAGGAGGAATTATCCAAGGAGGATATTCTTCGCATCAATCAGAACAAACACCGATACAGTAAAGCACAGATAGAAGCCTTCATCCTGGAACGTATGCAGGGGGGGAGCTTCTGTACCAGAGATCAGGAGATTGACAATGATGAAGACTTTGAGCTTCTGGTACTGGCTTATGATTATAGCATGCGAAGAACAAGTCCTTTCCATGTGGTACCGGGTGAGCGCGGTACGATTACCTGTGGGAAGTATTCCTATCCCGATATTATCTTTGAGAAGAATAGTAACCACAACCAACCGGTCTAGCCAAGCAAAATATTTACAGTGATAATCATACCTGCAGACTGAGACGTATTTTGACACTCTGATCATATTTTACTATAACATAGAACCGCCAGTAGCGTGATCGAAACCATTCTATGATGCTGACGGTAAGAAAGGATATTTATGTTCCCTTATTATAACGAACTTCTGGACGAAGAGAAGGATGAGCTTAGAGAGGTTGTCAGGACCTTGTATCACCAGACCTATATTCTGGAACGCAAATATGATAAAAAGACGGAGCGCTATCTACCGAACCGGATGTACCGTATTTGTGAGAGACATCTGGATTTCTTAAAGGAATATTTTAAGATCGCCGATATTGATCTGATTGAGAACAGGCAGTATGGAATCATGCAGATCGTGACTCAAAATCTCCAGGGTGATAAATTAAGCCGCCTGACTACTATTTTTCTGTTACTGCTGAAGCTGATCTTTGATGAGCAGATGAATACGGCTTCCAGCTCCATTCACGTATATTCCTCCTTAAATGAGGTGTATGATAAAATCCAATTATTTGGCTTGTGGAACAGTAAATCCATCTCTCCGACAGAGCTTAAGAAGACTATAGCGGCACTTAAGAAGTATCAGGTAATTGAAATAACCGATGAGCTGGGGGAATTGGATGGGGATACAAGATTTATTATCTACCCTACAATAAATCTACTACTGGACAGTCAGTCGATTGGAGCTATTATTGAACAGTATCAGGAGGAAGGGGAGGTAATAGAGGATGGACAGATATCAAGCACTTTCGAAGATGTGTCTGAATAACTGGCACTATATTAATGAAAAAATCCTATCCTTTCATGAGGAGATTAATTTCTTTACAGGACATTCGGGTAGTGGTAAATCCACCGTTTTGGATGCTCTTCAGATTGTACTGTATGCAGACAGCAACGGCCGTGGCTTCTTTAACAAAGCGGCAAAGGAGGATTCTGACCGTACCTTGATTGAGTATCTGCGTGGTATGAAGGTAGTACAGGAGAATAATGAGATCAGCTATCTGCGTAATAAGAACTTCTCTACGACCATTGTTCTGGAGCTCACAGACACGGAGACCCATAAGTCTCAGTGTGTCGGAGTTATTTTCGACGTGGATGTCAGTGTAAATGATGTTAATAGATTGTTCTTCCGGCACACAGGTGCATTAGCACCGAATCATTACCGTGACGGAGAGAAGGTATTCTCCATTAATGAGCTGAAGGAATACATCGAGGCCAATTATTCAAAGGAAGACTATTATTTCAGCCGAACGAATGAGAAGTTCCGGAATGAATTATATACCAATTTCTTCGGGGGTTTGCATCCAAAGCATTTCCCTGCGCTCTTTAAGAAAGCAATTCCCTTTAAGATGGACATGAAACTGGAGGACTTCGTTAAAAACTATATCTGTACGGAAAATGATATTCATATGGAGGATATGCAGGATAGTGTAGCCCAGTATACCAGACTGAAACGCAGACTGGAGGATACCAGGAGTGAGATTACCTTACTAACCGACATCCGCCAGCAGTATAGCAGATATGAGACCTATTCCGATCAGATAGAACAGCTACAATATAATCTGGATAAGTTAGATATCTCCACGGTGGAAGCGAAGCTCTGTAAGCTTCAGAGCCAAGAGGTAGAATACAAGGAGGATATTCAGATCTTAACCAAGTCTATCGTAGACTTAGAGGCGGAGCTGAAGACACTGCAGGAGCAGAGAGATGAAGTGGCATTTGCAATCCAGAACAGCGGATATGAGCATTTAGAAGCGGAGCTCCTAAGCTTGAATCAGATGCTGGAGCTATTGTATCGAGGAAAGGCTTCCTATGACAAAATCGGCAGAGGGCTGGAAGCTTGGCTATCCACTGACTATCTGGATTCTACGGCTAGGTCAGGAATTGAGCATTTCGTCAGATATCAGACGACAACAGATGAGATCTGTGAGCTGAAGGATACCTTGACCCGAATCAGAGGTGAGCTGGAGAAGAGTAAGGGCGAATTGACAGCTAAGATTAATGAATTTGCACATAAGCTTAGCGATATTACGAAGCAGATGAATATATTAAAAGATGGACAGAAGGCTTATCCGCCTTATCTCTTAGAGGTTAAGGACTACATAACGAAGGAATTGGAACAGGAATATGAGATACCGGTAAAGGTAGATATTCTGGCAGATGTGATTGAAGTGAAGGATGAGCAGTGGCGCAATGCCATCGAAGGCTATATGGGTAACAACAAGCTGAGTCTCATTGTTCCGCCTGAATACGCAAAGCAGGCGATGGAGCTTTATCATCGATTAGATTCTAAGAAATACTACAGAGTAGCAGTCATTGATACAGAACGCGTAATGAAGGATACTAAGCCGGTTCAGAGCAATTCCCTGGCACAGGAGGTCGAAGCGTCCGCTGAATATATTAAGGCTTATACCGACTATCTGATGGGTTCGGTGATCAAATGCCATTCTATCAGTGAGCTTCGTGGAAATAAAAGCGGAATCACTCCGGATTGTTCGCTATATCAGGGGTACAAGCTGCAGAACATTAACCCGCGTAATTACACGGAGGAGGCTTATATCGGCAGAAGCGCCATCGAGCGCAGATTAAGTCTTTTAGAGCAGAACTTAAATGATCTAAGAGAACAGAAGGAGCCGCTGGATGGGGAGCTTCATAAGCTAGAGGAGCTGCTCTCCTATGAGTATCTCCCAAATGATGTGGATTTCTATGAGAGTAAACTCCAGGAAATGAATCAGATCAAAGAGAAGGAGCTTTTAAAGGAGGATTATCAGCGCCGAATCAGCGAGATCAAGCAATTAAATATTGATGATTGGAAGGCGAAGAAGCTTTTAATTGAGCAGGTCATTGATGCAAAGAGCAAGCAGAAGGAAAAGGCAAGTATCGCACTCGGCACCAAGGAAAACAGTATTCGTGCTTCGTCGGAAGAGTTATTAGCCTTGAATGAGGAGCTAATAGAGAAGCAGAAAAATTATCAATTCGATTCCTTGCGGGAGGAAGCTTACCAGGCCATGTTTCGTAGCGCAGAGAATAAGAGTATGGATAAGCTGCGAAATGACCTTCTTAATCAGAAGCAGCTCTGCGAGAAGGCGCTGGAGGAGGAGTTCTACAAGGTGTTGAAGCGCAGGGAGCAGTATCACGGCGTATACGCATATCGCGGGTTATCGCTGACCAACAGGGACAATCAGGAATATGAGCAATTACTGGAGAGTCTGCAGAGTGATAAGCTGAATGACTTTATGAAGAAGGCAAATGAACAGGCAGTTCAGGCAATCTATCATTTTAAGACGGATTTTATCTATAAGATCCGCGATGCCATCAAGGAGGTTATGCAGCAAAAGGAGGAGCTGAACCGAATTCTCTCACAGATGGATTTCGGAAAGGACAAATACCGATTTATCATTACCAAAAACCGTGGTGAGGATGGAAAGTTCTATGATATGTTCATGGACGAGAATCTGGAGATTAATCCACATCAGCTGACCGGAAACATAAATAACCAGATGGATCTGTTCAGTATGCAACATGAGAAGGATTATAGCGAGTTGATCAACGAGCTGATTGAATTATTCATGCCTCCGGAAAATTGTGATACCAGAACCTTAGAGGAAGCAAGAGCAAATATGGAGAAATATGCGGATTATCGAACCTATCTTTCCTTCGACATGGAGCAGCTGGTAGAAGGAATGCCTCCGATGAGATTAAGCCGAATGCTATCGAAGAACTCCGGTGGGGAAGGACAGAACCCCTTATATGTTGCCCTTTTGGCGAGTTTTGCGCAAGTTTATCGTATTAATCAAAAGTCAAAGCTTCGGAGCAGATCGACACCAAGGCTGGTTGTGCTGGATGAGGCCTTCTCTAAAATGGATGCGGAAAAGGTAGGAAGCTGTATCGGTCTGATCCGAAAGCTGGGCTTCCAGGCAATCATCAGTGCTACCAATGATAAAATTCAGAACTATGTCGATAATGTAGATAAAACCTTTGTATTCGCCAATCCGAACAAAAACCGCATCTCCGTACAGGATTTTGAGAAGCGGGAATTCATTGAGCTACTGAATGCACAGGAAACAGAAGAAGACCTGTAACAATATGAATAATTATGAGGCATCAGAGCCGTCTTTAACGGCAAAGATGTCTCTTTTTCATGTTATAGGTAAGTTCGTCGCAACCCGCAGCCAGGCAAGACCCTGCTAAGTAAACCTCGAAAGTGTCAGCATGCTGACACTTTGATCTTATAAAAAAACTTAATAATAGATTGCTTCCTAGCATAACAATACAATTTAATCTATGTTTATACTTATTTATAAGTTTTACTAATGTTTCATATAAATAACACAAATAAATGATTTAAATTTTATTACTTTTATGCTATAATATGAATCAGAAATAAATTAGATCAAATGATCTAAGAATTAAGGTAAAAGTTATAGAAACACTTACAATTCTTTATAACAAAAGGAGGTTGCCAAAATGACAGTCGGTCAAAGTGTTCCGCGTGTAGATGCCTTGGACAAAGTTATCGGAAGGGCTAAGTATACTGATGACCTTTGTGAGAAGAATGCATTTACTGCGAAAATCTTACATTCGACAATTGCTAATGGTATCGTAAAATCCATTGATGTTTCAGAGGCAGAGAAAATTCCTGGGGTAGTTAAAATAGTAACCTGTTTTGATGTACCTAAGTATTATTTTCCGACAGCAGGTCATCCATGGTCTACAGATCCTGCTCATCAGGATGTAGCAGACAGACTCTTACTTACGGACAGAATACGTTTTTATGGTGATGATGTGGCAGCAGTAATCGCTGAGACAGAAGTAGCCGCAAAGCAGGCACTGGAGGCAATCAAGGTAGAATATGAGGAATATCCCTTTGTTCTTGATGCCCAGGAAGCAATGAACCCGGAGGCTCCTCAGCTGCATGATGCTTATCCGAATAATATCCTTGGACATTCTTCCATTCGGAAAGGCAATTACGAAGAAGCAATCAAGGAACCGGGATTAATCAAGTTTGAGGCTTGGTATGAAACTCCGACAGTTCAGCATTGTCATATTGAAAACCATATCTGTTATGCAAGTATGGAGGGCAACCGTATTACGGTGGTGTCCTCAACACAGATTCCCCATATCGTACGCCGTATCGTAGGGCAGGCCTTAGGGATTCCCTGGGGTGATGTTCGAATTGTAAAACCTTATATCGGTGGTGGCTTCGGTAATAAACAGGATGCTTTATATGAACCGCTTTGTGCTTATTTGACGACACAGGTGGGCGGTCGTCCCGTCAAAA
Source organism: Bacillota bacterium (assembly GCA_023415475.1). GTDB lineage: Bacteria > Bacillota > Clostridia > Lachnospirales > Lachnospiraceae > Mobilitalea. The sequence continues at coordinate 51,752 of JAEZKL010000173.1, forward strand.
TAGATGTAACCAGAGAAGAGACCTTTGTTAGTAATCGTGTACGTCATGCCATCCGCAGCCATATTATCAGCTGGGTACGCCCCGACGGAAGCTTTGCAGCCAGAAAGCTGGTTTGCTACTCCAATCAAGGAGCATATGCCTCCCATGGACATGGCATTGCAGCTAAGGGAATGAATGCATTTCCTCAATTATATCCTTGTGACAACATGGAATGCGATTCCTATACAGTATTCACCAATCGACCTGTTGCAGGAGCGATGCGTGGTTATGGAATTCCTCAGGCAATGTTTGCAGTGGAATCGCAGACAGAGGAAATCGCGAGAGCCTTAGGACAGGATCCGGTAGAATATCGCCGTAAGCATCTGATGCCGGTAGGCTATGTGGACGGCTTCTCCAAGAATGAGAATTACTTCGACAGTTTTAATCAATGTATGGATAGGGGTAAGAAATACATCGATTTTGACCGTAAATTCAAGGAGTATCAGAATCAGACCGGACCCATCCGTAGGGGTGTAGGCTGTGCGGTATTCTGGTATAACACCGCTGTTTGGCCGATCAGCTTAGAGACCTCCGCTTGTCGAATGGTACTCAATCAGGATGGCTCTGTTCAGGTGCAGCTTGCTGAGACAGAGATCGGACAGGGTGCGGATACCGCCTTTGCTCAAATGACGGCGGATGCCTTGGGTATTCCGTTTAACAAAGTCCATGTAATTTCGAATCAGGATACCGACGTAACTCCCTTCGGTACCAGCGCCTATGCTTCCAGACAGACCTATGTGGCAGGCTTTTCCATTAAGCAGACAGCATTACTGTTAAAGGAAAGAATCCTGAAGTATGCCTATGAATTAACCAGAATGCCCTCCTTTGAGCTGGATCTGGTAGAGGGTCAGATTATCCGTAAGTCCGACGGACGCGTGATGATTTCCCTCAGTGATCTGGCAACCGAAGCCTTATATAGTATGAGCCACAGTGAGCATTTGACCTCGGAGAGCACTTACCAGATTAAGAGTAATGCTTATTCCTTCGGTTGTTGCTTCGCAGAGGTAGAGGTTGACATTCCGCTTTGTAAGGTTACCTTACTGGATATCATCAACGTTCATGATGCAGGTCAGTTAATCAATCCTCAGCTGGCAGAGGCTCAGGTTCATGGCGGTATGAGTATGGGTATTGGCTATGCATTGGCTGAGCAGCTGCTCTTTGACCCCAAGACAGGCAAGACCTTGAATGATAACCTGTTAGACTATAAGCTTTCAACCTTTATGGATCACCCGCATCTGGAAGCACAATTTGTTGAGAATTATGAGCCGACCAGTGCCTTTGGAACAAAGGCTTTGGGTGAGCCTCCGGTATGTCCGGTAGCCCCGGCGATCCGTAATGCAATCTTAAATGCTACCGGTGTTGCAATTAACAACATCCCTATGACGCCTCATATCCTCTTTGAACGATTTAAAGAGGAAGGGCTAATATAAGAAAGGGGAATACAACATGTACGATATAAAGGAAATGTTTGAAGCAACCAGCGTTAGTCATGCGGTAGAGCTTCGCTTAGCGCATCCCCAGGCAATCATATTAGCCGGAGGAAGCGATATATTAATTCAAATGCGGGAAGGAAAGCTCGCAGGGAAAGAAATCATTAGCATCTATTTGTTAGACGAGCTGCGTGGCGTAACACTTACTGAAGATGGAGCGATCCGAATTGGATCCCTGACCAGCTTCTCCCATATCACCAAGGATCCCATTATCCAAAAATACATTAACGTATTGGGTGAAGCCGTGGATATGATTGGTGGACCTCAGATTAGAAATATCGGTACCATCGGCGGAAATACCTGTAACGGTGTCACAAGTGCGGACTCTGCCTCAACCTTATTTGCCTGGGACGCATTGATCGAGCTGACAGGCAGTGAAGGAACCCGCCGTGTTCCGATCAGGGAGTTTTATATTAAGGCAGGAAAGGTTGATATTCGACCCGATGAGCTTCAGACAGCAATTCTGATTCCGAAGGAAAGCTACGAGGGATATCAAGGGCATTATATTAAGTATGCTATGAGAAATGCCATGGATATAGCAACCTCAGGCTGCTCTGTGAATGTAAAGCTGTCCGAGGATAAGAAGACCTTAGTAGATGTCCGTATTGCCTATGGTGTTCAGGGTCCTACACCCCTTCGTGCTGCGAATGCAGAAAGCGTTGGAAGGAACGGGGAGATCAGCTCAGAACTTCTTAAGAAGATCAGTGAAGCAGTCCTTGAGGATATCAATCCCCGTGACAGCTGGCGTGCTTCCAAAGCTCTTCGTCAGCATATTGCCGTAGAGATGGCTCATCGTTGCTTGTCAGAAGCAATCAAGCTTTCGGGAGGTGAAGTATAATGGCACAATATAAATTAGTCAAATGTACAATTAACGGAAAAGAAACCGAGACGATGGTAGATGTTCGCGCCTCCTTAACCGATATGCTGCGTAACGATTATCGACTTACCTCGGTAAAAAAGGGCTGTGAGGTTGGTGAATGCGGCGCCTGTAATGTGATTATTGACGGAGAATGCTTTAACTCCTGTATCTATCTGGCTATCTGGGCGGAAGGCAAGAATATCCGAACCCTGGAGAGCTTGCTTGGACCGAACGGAGAATTGGCTGATATACAGCAGGCTTTTATCGATGAAGCAGCAGTTCAATGTGGTTTCTGTACTCCTGGCTTTATCATGACAGCAGTTCAGATACTGGAGAGTGGCAAAGAATATACCAGAGAAGAGCTTCGTAAGCTCTTATCAGGTAACCTGTGCCGTTGTACCGGCTATGAAAACATCCTGAATGCAGTAGAGAAAACCATGCTCCGCCGCTTAGGGAAGTTGTAAGAAGTTCAGAATTATATTTCTCACAGTTCCTGCAATAAGGCATTTCAATCGATGCTATTTGCCATCCAACCCGGCGGAATATGATCTGATAGATTAATAACTATCAACACGCACTATCGGTGTTAGGTTCCATCCAATCGATATCACAAGTAATTAATCTATAAGATAATGATAACTTATTTCACAAAATAAAATTACGGGCTGTCAAAGCATAGATATAACGAAGGAAGAGCCCTATGCTTCCCATAATACACTGTTTGACGAACAGCTCATTGATCTGTATGACAAAAACGAACATTTATGTTCGAGTGTGGCATACAGATCGGTGGGATCTCCGTCAACCTGTGTGTGAGGGAAGCGTAGGGCTCTTTCTTCGTTATATACTTACCTCGGGTAGCCCGTCTCATATTGTTAAATTAATCGTTGCAGATGGTAACCTTAATCTTTTCTTCACTTTTTTACCACATGATTGACAAATTACAACCATATAATAAGGCGTAACAAATTACCAATAGTATACTGATAAGGAGCTGCTTACATAATGAAGAAAAAACTAGTGATATTATGCCTTCTAACCGTCGTTTCATTCGGTCTGTTCAATCTGATAAGCTTGGATACTGCGCAGGCGAATTCAGTTGTAACTGTCAATGAAATCCGACTTGCCCGTTACCCGGATAAGATGGTCTATGGTTATGGGGAGGATTTTGACACTGCAGGTATGGAGATCATAGGTCTAAACAGTGACGGAACCAGTAGTATAATCACGGATTATGTGATAGAGGGCTATAATAATAAGCAATTGGGAAACCAGGTGATTACAATCCGTTACCAGAGCTTAACGACTTATATTTCTATCCAGGTGCTGCCTGCGAAGATAACGAATATCAGCATCAGCGATCGGAGTCTTACTTCTTATACGCTTACCTGGCCTTCGGTGCAGGAGGTGTCTTATTATGAGATCTACCGTAAGGAAGAGCCATCAGGAGTATATACTTTTCAATCCACGGCATTGACCAATTCCTATTCCGTAACTGATTATAGCGGCGCAATCTATTCTTATCAGATACGCGTTGTAAAGCAGATGGATGGAGTGACTTACAACGGTGCGTTTTCGGACCCCTTTCAGGCGACTATAGCACCGGGAAAGGTTGAATTTCTGAATTCTGTCGAGATAACAGATACTTCGGTGGGACTGTCCTGGAGCATGGTAAGCGGAGCAACCGGTTACAGTGTCTATCGAAAGGAAGCCTCTGCAAAGGATTATACATATTGTGGAGATACCACTACAATCACATACACGGACACGAAGCTTAAGGCAGGAACCAGTTATCAATATAAGGTTTGTGCTTATCGTTTGAACAGCAACTTCTATGGTGATTTCTCACCGATTCTGGATTTAAGCACAAAGCCTTCCAAGGTGGTATTACGCAGCAAATCAGGAGATAAGATGGCCAGATTGTCCTGGACAGCGGTTACGGGAGCTACCTCCTATGAGATCTATTCCGGCGATGAGTTTTCGGGATATTCTTTGTTGACAACGGTGGCAGGTAATACAACTTCCTATTTGATCGAGAACTTATTGACCGGTTTCAGCTATTCTTACTATATGCTGGCGAAGAAGGACTATAATGGAGTAATCTACGAAGGAGCAAGGTCCGAAGTTAAGACGGTTACCATTGAAGAGCCTAAAGCTACCAGCACAGAGGCAAAATATTTTGCAGATGAAGCAGCCTTTAAAGACTCCACTGCTTATACCAATATTAAGTTTTTCCAAGAAAATGTAAACTATAAAAAGAGCTATGTCATACCGGGCTTGATCAATACCAATGTCGGAGGCTTCCAAAGCTCCACCATGTGTCCTCAGAGCATTATATTTGCAGAAAAATATCTGTTGATTTCTGCCTATGATCTGTCTGATGAAGAGCTTTCGGTTATCTATGTTATGGATAAAAAGTCGAAGAAGCTGTTGACCACACTGGTATTACCGACCGATGCCCATGTCGGAGGAATCTGCTACGATGGTAAGAGTGTATACCTGACGACAGGCAGTAAGGTCTCAGCATTGTGGTTTTCCGATATTGAAGCAGCTGTGAAGACCGGAGAGCCCAGCGTTAATGTCAGTTTTCATTCGGTATGTAAGGTTGGTTTCTCCGCATCTTATATAACCTTTTATCATGATAAGCTTTGGGTGGGCTCCTATAACGAATTGAAGAGTACAAAGCTTTACAGTTACTATATAGATGATTTTGATACCTATGTTACTCTGACAAAATCGGATGCCGTAACCATGCCAACCAGAGATCAGGGAATTGCCTTTACCGAAGACGGATATCTGCTTATGTCCCGCTCCTGCCAATTATATAAGGGCTTACGTGGTTATATGCGTCGCATTGATGTATATCTTCCGGAATTCTCAGAGGAAGACAGCGGCAGCATGGATCTTGGCAGCAGCCTCAAATATGTCGAGGTTCCTTCCATGAATGAAGGAATCGCTATCGATGGTAAATACGTATATGTACTATATGAATCGGCAGCTTTTCAAGATGCATCCTATAAAGTGGATCGTATCAGTGCCTTTGAAGTTAAGAAACTACTCCCCTGAGTAGTTTCTTTTCATGAGTAATATCTTTATAAAGCAAACCTGTTCGACTACACGATTCATAAAATGTCTGCAAAGCTGAATTATACAATTTTAAAAATTATAGGTTGACAGATAAATACTTCGATGATAGAATATAATTTATACTTCGAGGCTCGAAGTAAATACAATCCTAGGGTAGACGCTATGAGAGAAGGAACACTGGAAGGTTTTATATTTGAATTTATCGACCAATGTAAGTTTCTCTTCTTTCCGGAACAATGGAATAACACCTTCCTTGACTATTCGAAGAACGAGGTTTTTACCTTGTTCTATGTGTACCGGCAGGGCAGTGCGAATATGACCGAGATAGCCGATTATCTAAGTGTGCCTCTCAATACTGCAACAGGGATTGTCGGACGGCTGGAGAAGCGCGGTGTCATCAAGCGGGAACGAGATGTGGTGGATAAGAGAGTTGTCACCATTATTATCAGCGAGGAGGGCAAGGAATTCCTAGCTGCACAGATGAAGGAGCTGGAGCATTATTATCAGATTTTCATGGATGCGGTTACGGAGGAAGAGAAGCTGGTATTGTTTCGGATAGCTGCTAAGTTAATTGATCTTATGACCAGTGATCTAGCGAAAAAGGAACAAGTTCAGGGGACGAAGAAAACCATTCGAAAAATTATTATAGAGTAAACAGAACATTTGTATAGTAGGGCATAAAAGCCACTCTACCGGAGTTCTGTTTCTCTTAAAGGAAATAGTTCGGCAATCGAAGTATTCGACGAAAGAAATAAAATGTATAAAAACGAATTTGAACAGATTTGACAGCTGGAAGGACAGATATGATATGTAAACTATGATAGAAGTATGATTAATAATAGGAGGATGAACGATATGGGTAGGATAATTATTTTCACCGGTAAAGGAGGAGTGGGCAAGACCAGTGTGGCAGCAGCCCATGCCAGAAAAGCTGCTCTTTCCGGTAAGAAGACGCTAATCGTCAGTGTAGATATGGCTCATAATCTGGGTGATCTCTTTGAGCTTCCCATCGGAAGGGAGATCACCTGCGTTGAAGGTAATCTTTACGGGCTGGAGATTGATCCGGAATATGAGATGGAGCATAATTTCAGTAATTTAGTCCGGGCTATTGATAAGATGGTGAGAGGAATGGACAAAAAACAGGAGGAATCGGAGAATTTGTCCATGTTACCGGGGATTGAAGAATTGTTTTCACTGCTTCGGCTTCAACAGATTTATGATAGTCAGGAATTTGACGTGATTATCGTTGACTGCGCTCCGACCGGAGAGACCTTATCTTTGCTAAAGTTCCCGGAGTTGTTTTCCTGGTATATGGAGAAGCTCTTCCCGGTGGGAAAGTTTGCGATGAGATTACTTCATCCGGTATCTCAGAAGCTATTTAAGGTGGAGCTGCCGGATGGTAAAGCGATGAATGATATTGAGCTGCTGTATTCGAAGCTGGTGCTGCTTCAAGAGTTACTGAAAAACCGGGACATTTCCAGTGTCCGCCTGGTCGCAATACCGGAGAAGATGGTAGTGGAGGAGACGAAGAGAAACTATATGTACCTGAACCTCTTTAATTTCAATGTGGATGCAATCTTCATTAATCGACTCCTCCCGGTTGATATTAACCTGAACTTCTTCGATGAGTGGCTGATGCTCCAGGCAGAGTATATTAAGGAATTGGAGCAGACCTTTGGTACCATCCACATCTACAAAGTGAAATGGTATGATATCGAGATAGCCGGAATGAAGGCTTTGGACCGGATTGTCGATGAAGTTCTGACCGATGCTCAGATATTGGATATTAAGACGAAGGTTCGTAATGAGGAATATGAAAAGACGGAGAATGGCTACCGGTTGAAGGTATATCTCCCTTGTGCCACCAAGGAGGAGGTCATGATGCATGAGACTGGAAAGGATATTATAATCCGCATTGGGAATTTTAAGAGAAGCATACCGCTTCCCAATGTACTTCGCAAATATCGTGTGGAAGGTGCTAAGATTATTGATCAGTATTTAAGGATAGAATTTGTACCGGCTGAAGGAGGTTTTTCAGATGAATAAGCAGTTTGTTGTTAAGATGATGCAGGCAAAGCAGATGGAATATCAGGCGTTGAAGGAGCTCATACCGGAATGTGTGGTAAACAGAATCGAGAATTTGGAGAATGAGCTTGTAGCAATTGCAAAGGAGTATTTCATGTCTTTGATGAATGACACCACGAGGGATACGGGTACGTCCAAAAAGGATGCAGGGATTTCCAAGGAGAATACGAGTACATCCAAGGAGGCTTCTGATACAAAAGTTCGGAAAGTGACAATCGAGTAGGAGGGATTAGAAGATGAGAATTATTTTATATACAGGGAAAGGCGGAGTGGGAAAGACCTGTGTGGCAGCTGCAACAGCCTGTCAGCTGGCGGCCACTGGTAAGAAGGTAATGGTCATTAGCACCGATCAGGCTCATAGCTTAGGGGATGCCTTGGATTATAAGCTTGGCTCAAAGCCCTGTGAGGTTGCCAAAGGACTCTATGCAATGGAGGTAGATGCTATTACCGAGTGTGAACTTGCCTGGGGAACGATCAAGGATTACCTTCATGAGATGATGATATCAAAGAACGGTGATAGTCTGGAGGCGGAAGAACTTCTGGTCTTTCCGGGCTTTGAGGAGCTGACGGCATTATTTAAGATAAAGGATATTTATGAGGAAGGCCAATATGATGTATTAATAGTGGATTGCGCGCCAACCGGAGAGACCTTGTCGTTGCTCAAATTTCCCGAGATGCTGGGGAGCTGGATTAATCAGATAATTCCGATGAAGCGTAAAGCGATGAAGGTGGCAGGGCCTGCTGTATCTAAGCTCATGAAGATACCGATGCCTAAGGATACGATCTTTGACGAGATTGAGGTCCTCCTGGATAAGATGAATGGTCTTCGGGAGCTGCTATGGGATAAGGATATTGTGAGTATCCGAATCGTAACCACACCGGAAAGGATAGTGATTAAAGAAGCAAAGCGTAACTTCTCTTTCCTGCATTTGTATAATTATAATGTGGATGCCATCATTGTAAATAAGATTTATCCGAAGGAATCTATGTCCGGCTATTTTTATCCGTGGATGAAGAACCAGGAGGAGGCCCTGAAGGATATCAGTGAAAGCTTTGCAGGGGTACCGATCTTCTATCTGGAGTTGTTAAAGCATGAGCTTCGAACCATCGAACGTTTGACCTCAGTTGCATCCGATTTATATGGTGAGCATAATCCGGAGGAGATTTTATTTAAGGGAACCATCTTTTCTACTGATAGAGAGGGTGAGACGGAGGTATTCAGGATCTCTCTGCCCTTCTTTGAACTAAAGGATATGGAGCTGTTGCAAAAGGGTGACGAGCTTACCCTCATTATTAAAAATGAGAGGCGGAGATTTATACTTCCCGCTAAGCTAAAGAATAAAGAGGTTCAGGGAGCAAAGTATGAGGATGGAGTATTAAAGCTAAGCTTTAAAGATGAATTATCATATGCGTCCGTATGAATTCCTTATAGAAATATCAAAACGATACCGAATATTTTAGATAGAGATAGCATTCTTTTAAGCCATATATTATAATAATAGAGTGAATTATTGAAAATCATAATTCACACTTCCAAGTTTGAGCCTGCGGTCTTCAAAGTGTAAACCGTCTCGCATGCGAGACGTTGCACACTTGGCGCAAACTAACACAAAGGGCAGACGTGTAAAGTTAGAGTGATATATGCATCAAACTTACCGATGAAAGGATGCGAAGGAATGGAGATAAGACATACCTTACCAGAGGATTTAAATACGGTCATGGCAATTTATGATCATGGCAGACAATATATGAGACAGCATGGTAATCATAATCAATGGATTAACGGTTACCCGAACACGGAGCTGATTACAGAGGATATCCATGAGAAGAGAAGCTATGTCTGTGTGGATGAGGGCCAGGTAGTTGGTGTATTCTGCTTTACCATAGGAATTGATCCCACTTATTTAGAGATATATGAAGGAAAATGGCTTGATGACCAACCGTATGGAGTGGTTCATCGGATTGCTTCCGCCAGTCATAAGAAGGGTGTAGCTTCTTATTGTCTCGATTGGTGTTTTGAACAATGTCCTAATATCCGTATTGATACCCATGAGGATAATACTGTTATGCAAAAGCTCCTTCTGAAGAACGGATACTTAAGATGCGGCATTATTTATCTGGAGAGTGGGGCACCCAGGGTAGCCTTCCAGAAGAACAATAGATAAAGGAAGGGGAATATGACTAACATGATTACAACGATTGTGCTCGATATCGGCAATGTCTTGGCACATTTTCGATGGAGAGAATACTTGGAGGAATGCGGCTATGATCAGGATGTCAGAGATCGTGTGGCACAAGCGACTGTACTCAGTGGTTTTTGGAATGAATGGGATCGCGGTGAACGTGAGGAAGAGGAGCTGATTGCGGAAAGCATTGCAAAGGATCCGGGAGTAAGAAAGGAGATTATAACGTTTTTTCACTCCTTAGATAAGATTGTAAAGGTATATAATTATTCAACGGATTTTGTAAGAGGACTGAAGGATAACGGATATAAGGTTTATCTACTTTCGAATTATAGCAAAAAGCATTTTGCGCTTAGCAAGCCAACCTTCGAATTCATCCAATATGTAGATGGAGGAGTGATTTCTTACGAAGTCAAGTCGATTAAGCCTGAGCCAAAGATCTATCAGACTTTAATTGATAAATACAGGGTGAATCCATCGGAGGCTGTTTTCCTTGATGACTTAGCGGATAATCTGGAAGGTGCAAAGCCCTTCGGCTTCCATACAATACAAGTTAAGAATTATGAGCAGATGATCAATGAACTTAGAAATATGGGTGTCAGAATATAGGATACTAAGAAAACAGATAGATATCAGTAGGGCAGTGTTGGGTTTTCAAGTGAATAGGTCGGATTTTAACCGGATGAAATATCGGTAAGCGTATGAGATATACGTTTATCGATATTTTTTTGACATAATCAACTGAGAATCAGTATCAAAAACACTTGACTTTTCTCTGGTTTTACCATATGATAACACTGAATGTGGAAATGATAATCAATATCATATAAAACGAAAGGCAGGAAGGCATATGTCACTGGCGATGTTAGGAATAGGCGAAATCAGAAGAGTATCAGAATTTCGTGGCAAGGATGAGATGAAGAAGCATCTTCGGGATCTTGGCTTTATCAAAGGCGAGAGTGTTCAAGTGATCGGTGAGAATCCAAGCGGTCTGATCCTTATGATTAAGGGTGTCAAGATTGCACTGAACCGTGGACTTGCATCTATGATTATGGTCGAATAGAAAATTAAAATGAATTCATAAATAATAATAATGGAGGTAAGTCATGACATTAAAGGATCTAAAGCCGGGACAGGAAGGTGTTGTAACATCCATCGGAGAAAAAGGGCCGGTCAGAAAGCGGATTATGGATATGGGAGTTACTCCGGGAGCAATGATAAAGGTAATTAAGATAGCACCGTTAGGCGACCCAATCGAGGTGAATATACGAGGCTATGAGCTAAGCCTCCGAAAAAGCGAAGCCAGTCAAATTATTGTAGAATAATCAGGAGGAACGACATGTCTTATATCATTGCATTAGCAGGCAATCCTAATAGCGGAAAAACAACCCTGTTCAACGAATTAACCGGTGCAAGGCAGCACGTTGGTAACTGGCCGGGAGTAACAGTGGATAAAAAAGAAGGGGTTTATCGAAAGAATAGGGAGATTTCTATTCTGGACCTTCCCGGTACATATTCTCTTTCGCCTTATTCCGCAGAAGAGATCATAGCAAGAGATTATATCGTAAAAGAAAGACCCGATGCGGTTATTAATATTCTGGACGGAACGAGTATCGAGCGTAATCTTTATCTGACTCTTCAGATTATGGAAACCAGAGTGCCCATGGTCGTAGCCATTAACATGATGGATGAGGTAGAAGCGAAGGGAGACCGGATTGACTGTGTAAAGCTGGAGAAGCTCTTAGGGGTCCCCGTTGTTCCTATTGTTGCAAGAAGCGGAAAGGGACTCGAAGAATTGATGAAGGCCGCAGCCAAGGTGGCAGAGAGTAAGCAATTAACTGCCAGACCGGAGCTCTTCGATTCTCAGGTTAAGGAAATCATTGAAGAAGTTAGAAAGAACCTTGACATAACGACAGAGGAAGAGACCTATTGGAAAGCACTTAAATTAGTCGAGGCAGATGAGGTTGTCTTTGAGGAATTAGCAGAAAATAAGAAGGCAAAGATAAAATTAATCATAGAAAATGCAGAGAAGAACAAAGGCGTTGATTTGGAGGCACAAATTGCCGATCTCAGATATCAATACATAACGAAGCTGGTTAAGGAAGCTGTTAAAAAATCGAGCAGCGGCCATGTTGAAACCAGATCAGATAAGCTGGATAAGCTGCTTACCAATCGCTTCTTAGCAATCCCTGTCTTTGCAGTGGTTATGTATCTTCTTTTTGCTTGTACCTTCAGTGAGAATTTCTTGTTCATCGAAGGGTTTCCGAGCCCGGGCATCTGGCTGGCGGGTCTGGCTGAAACCGGTTGGGGTACATTAACGGCCATATTGGAGGGAGTTTTGACCGACGCTTCTCCATGGGTTTACTCTTTGGTCATTGACGGCATTATGGGTGGTATCGGTGCAGTAATCGGCTTCATTCCCTTGGTGTTAGTGTTGTTTATCCTGATCTCCGTACTGGAGGACAGTGGTTATATGGCTAGAGTTGCCTTTGTTATGGATCGTATCTTCCGTCGTTTTGGATTATCCGGTCGTTCCTTTATTCCGTTATTAATGGGATTTGGCTGCGGAGTACCTGCCATTACTTCAACCAGAACCCTAGAATCGGAAAAGGATCGTAGAATAACCACAATTATAACCGGCTTTATGCCCTGTGGTGCAAAGCTTCCGATCTTTGCTTTGTTTGTATCGGTTATATTTGCAGACAGTAATAAGACGTTGGTTACCTATTCCCTCTATATGCTCAGCATCGTGGTTGCAATCATTGTATCTTTATTGCTAAACAAATTAGTATATAAGTCTGAGACCTCCAATTTCGTTATGGAGCTTCCTCAGTACCGAATTCCCACGGGAAGAAGCGTGGTGATACATGCGGTGGAGAAGATTAAGGATTTTGCAATTAAGGCCGGTACAATAATCTTCCTATCCACAATCCTCTTATGGGTACTATCCAACTTCAACATAGATTCTTTTAATGGCAAAAATGCAGCTGCTAATGAGAATGGCAGTATAATGAGTGACATGGATGACAGCTTCCTGGCTCAGGGCAGCAGTGTCATTGCACCGATTTTTAAACCTTTAGGCTTTGGTGAGTGGAGACCTACCGTAGGCATTATCACCGGATGGATTGCAAAGGAGAATGTCGTTGTAACCTTTAGCCAGCTTTATGATGAGGATATTACACCGGAGTATCTGGAGGAGTTCTTCTCAGGTTATTCTTCCGAGGAACTGGAGGAACTGGGCTTTGCGGAAGGATTATATGATGCAGAAGCGGCATCTGCTATCTATGCGGAAGGAATTCTCTTTGAAGGTGGAGATGAACATGCACTTACTACCATGAAGGATGATATACCGAATAAGGCTGCAGCTTATGCTTATATGGTATTCAATCTTTTGTGTATGCCCTGCTTCGCAGCGGTCGGGGCGATGAAAAGAGAATTAAAGACCTGGAAGCTGACAGGCTTTGGTATTGGAGTGCAGATGATAACTGCCTATATTGTAGCACTGTTAATCAATCAGATCGGTGGCCTATTCGTGGCATAATCCGATACTTGTGAGTTAAAATAGGAGGAGCTTATTTGAACGAAGTAATATTAGAGAACACTAAAATGAAAACAGATTCCGGTAAAGAGCGGTTGCTTAAAACACTTAGGGCAAATGGAATTAAGATCACCAAGCAGCGAAGATTAGTGATTGATATTATTATGGATCAGGAGTTTACCACCTGCAAGGATATCTATCAATATGCCAATCAGATCAATCCGAAGATTGGAGTTGCAACCATATATCGAATGGTAAAGACTTTGGAAACCGTTGGGGTCGTGAATCGTAAGATCAATATTAATATTGGAGGATAGGAGTATAGAGATGACAGATATTATTGTGATTGGTATAGTGATATTATTGATTGTCGGCGTATCCTTCTATCTATGGAAGCGCAAGAAGTCCGGTAAAAGTGCCTGTGGCTGTGGAAACAGCTGCAGCGGTTGCAGTGGGAATTGCGGGAGTCATTAATTTGAGAAGGTTAAGTAAGTAACAGAGGAAAAAGTAAATCGCAAATAGAACAGGCTGCTGTATCTGATTACAATAACCTCCTTTTGATGGAATGGAATTGTTCGGATATAGCAGCCGTTTTATGTGTTTCAAGCTAACTGGCTTTAGTCTGAGCTATCGTCAAAATATGGCGGTCCAGCTTTTGCTTCAATTGCTCGGATATCCGAGTCAACGGTAATCTAACCTCATCTGAGTCAATCAAGCCGGTTTGGGAGAGGAAGTACTTGATCGGGGAAGGGTTGGGTTCCTTGAATAACAAAGGAATCAGGTCATAGAGCTCTTTCCAGATCCGAAGTGCTCCTGCTGTATCATTTGATCTTACCCTCTGGTATACCTCCACAAATTTCTCGGTCTTTAAGTGAGCAGAGGCGAGAATTCCCCCCTGACCACCAAGGGTTAGAGTAAGATAGAACAGCAGATCTTCTCCGGAGAGAATGGAGAAATCCTTCGGTGGATTCATAAGGAGGGACATACTTTGCTTAATGTCACCGCAGCAATCCTTTAAACCGATGATGTTTTTTATTTCAGCCAGCTTATAGATCGTATCATTTTCAATGTTAACACCGGTACGGTAGGGAATATTATAGATAATCATATTCAAATCTGTTTCATCCGCAATCGCTTTGAAATGTGCATAGATACCGTCCTGACTTGGTTTATTATAATAAGGACAGACTGACAGGATACCCTGTATATCATAATATTCAGCAATCTTAACCTTCTTGATCACATTCGCGGTATAATTGCCTCCGATTCCTATATAGACCGGAAGGCGCTTTTTATTATAATCCATGGTGCGCTCTATCATTTCTTCAAATTCATAATCACTTAAGGTGGGTATCTCACCTGTCGTTCCGAGGGGAATAAATCCACTGATCCCCTTATCTGAGTAATGCTCTATCAGCCTTTTATAGGATTTAAAATCTATTTTATCATCTCTAAAAGGCGTAATAATCGGTAACCAGACACCAGTAAGCTGCATAGAAAA